>PWZC01000205.1 GCA_003567615.1 Gemmatimonadota bacterium
TACCGCTCCCTCATGTACGAGGTGACGGTGGGGGAGGAGGTGGCCCGCGACGATTTCCTCCGGGGGCTCGTGGACATCCAGTATCGCCGCAACGACATTGCCTTCGAGCGGGGCACCTTCCGCGTCCGCGGTGACACGGTGGAGGTCCTCCCCGCCTACGAGGAGCAGGCCATCCGGGTTGAGTTCTGGGGCGACGAGGTGGAGCGCATCACGCGCTTCGACCCCCTCACCGGCGAGCTCATCACGGCCCTGGACCGGACCGCCGTGTACCCCGCCTCCCACTACGTCACCCACCGGCGCACCATCGAGGACGCGGTGCCCCGGATCCGGGAGGAGATGGACGAACGGGTGAAGCACTTCCAGCGTCACGGACGGCTGCTGGAGGCCCAGCGCATCGAGTCCCGGACCAATTTCGACATCGACATGATGCTGGAGATCGGTACCTGCCCCGGGATCGAGAACTACTCCCGATTCATGGCCGGACGGGGCCCGGGCGACCGACCCTCCTGCCTCCTGGACTACTTCCCCGATGACTTCGTCTGCATTGTGGACGAGTCCCATCAGACCCTCCCCCAGATCGGCGGCATGTACAACGGGGACCGGGCCCGGAAGATGACGCTGGTGGACCACGGCTTCCGCCTTCCCTCGGCGCTGGACAATCGGCCCCTCCGCTACGAGGAGTGGGAAGACCTCCTCCATCAGGCGGTGTTCGTGTCGGCGACGCCGGCGGACCGGGAGCTGGAGCTCTCCGGGGGTGTGGTGGTGGAGCAGATCATCCGCCCCACGGGGCTGGTGGATCCGGAGGTGGAGGTGCGCCCGGTGAAGGGGCAGGTGGACGATCTGCTGGCGGAGATCCGAACCCGGGCCGAGCGGGAGGAGCGGGTCCTGGTCACCACCCTCACCAAGCGTATGGCCGAGGACCTTTCCGAGTACCTGCAGGGCGTGGGGGTGCGGGTGCGTTACATGCACTCGGACATCGACACCATCGAGCGGATGGAGATCCTGCGGGGACTCCGCCTGGGTCGGTTCGATGTTCTGGTGGGGATCAACCTCCTCCGCGAGGGCCTGGATCTCCCCGAGGTGTCGCTGGTGGCGATCCTGGACGCGGACAAGGAAGGCTTCCTCCGGAACGCCCGGTCCCTGATCCAGACCATCGGCCGAGCGGCGCGCAACCAGGACGGACGGGCCATCCTCTACGCCGACCGCATCACCCGGTCCATGCGCCAGTGCATCGACGAGACCGAACGGCGCCGCACCATCCAGATCGAGCACAACCGGAAGCACGGAATCACCCCCACCACCATCCGGAAGAGCATCCAGGAGATCGAGTTTTCGACCCGGGTGGCCGATGCCAGGGAGAAGCCCCTCCTCCGCGTCGCGGAGGTGGCAGCGGGCTACCAGGACGAGATGGACGCAGAGGACCTGATCAAGGTGCTGGAGAGCGAGATGGAAGTGGCGGCGGCCGACCTGGACTTCGAGCGAGCCGCCCTCCTGCGGGACGAACTCTTCGAACTGCGGACCCGGCTGGAGAAGGGCACGGTGAAGACCGGACCAAAGGCGGCGAAGCGATGATCCTGACCGAGCGTGAGTTGGTGCAGTGGGGGATGGCCCTGGGCCGGGAAATGGATGTTCCCATTTTCCTGGGACTGCGGGGTCAGTTGGGCGCCGGGAAGTCCGTCCTGGCTCGGGCCATCGCCCGGGGCGCCGGGGTGGAAGGAGCCATGCCGTCCCCCACCTTCAACCTCCTCTTCCGGTACCCCGCCGGGGAGGGGGTGCAGGTGGTTCACATGGACCTCTACCGCCTTCGGGATCCGGAAGAACTCTGGGAACTGGGGTGGGAAGAGCTGGGACAGGGGCCCGAGATCGTCCTGGTGGAGTGGCCGGAGCGGGCCGGGGATCACCTTCCCGGCGACCGGTGGGACATCCACCTGGCCGCCCCGGAGCCGGGGTCCGTGGAGCGGCTGGTGCAGGTCCACCGGGTGGGAACGCCCCCGCACCTCCCTGGCTTTCCCGTGCGCCTCGAAAGCCACACCTGAGATGGCAGATCCCCTCCTGCTCGCCTTCGACACCTCCGGCGCCGTGGGGTCCGTGGCCCTGGCCCGGGGCTCCCACATCCTGGCCTCGGAGATGCTCCCGGAACGGGGTGCCCACGCCCGCCGGCTGGTTCCCGTCCTCGGCGAGCTTCTTCGCGTGGCGGGGGTCCAGCGACGTGCGCTGCAGGGGATCGTGGTGGGGCTTGGACCCGGTTCGTTCACCGGTGTGCGCATCGCCGCCGCCACGGCCCGGGGACTCGCCACGGGGCTGGGAATCCCGGTCTGGGGGTGGTCGTCGCTGGCCGCTGCCGCCGCCTCGCACCGGGCCGCCATCCCCGACGGCGGCGGCCCCTCCACCGACGCCTGGCGGCTGCCCGGGAGGGACGCACGAGGGGAACCCGAACTGCCGCCCGAGGCGGACGGATGGCCCCGATACGTGCTCCTGGACGCCCGGGGTGATCGCATCTACGGGGGTTGCTACCGGATCCTTGCCAACCGGGTGGAGACGCTGGTGGCGCCCCGGGGCGGGACCATCCATGACGTGCTGGCGGAGGGGCTCCCGTCGCCGGTCCTCTTCTGCGGCGAAGGAGCCCTTCGCCACGCGCCCCGTCTGGAGGCGGCGGGGCACCGGATCCTGCCCCTTCCGGCAGGGCTCCCCACGGCCTCGGGTCTCCTCCGCATCCATCACCTCCATCCAGGGGCGGATCCCTTTCCTCGGGACTCCCGCTGGGAGCCCACCTACATCCGCTCGTCCTCGGCGCGACCGTCCTCGGCGCGACCGTCGTGATCCGCCCCGCCCGGGCCGAAGACCTCCCCCGCATCGCAGAGGTGGAGGCGGCGGCCTTTTCCACCCCGTGGAGCGTCCATTCCTTCCGCGCCCTTCTCCCCCTGGACCGGGTCGTGTTCCGGGTGCTGGAGGTGGAGGGGGTGATCCTGGGGCATGGGGTCCTGTGGCAGGTGGGTGACGAGGGCGAGGTGGCCAACATCGCCGTCCACCCGCTGGCCCGGCGCCGGGGATTCGGCAGCCGGCTCCTGGAGCACCTCCTGAGCGAAGCCCGTGCCGCCGGGGTGACCCGCGTCTTCCTGGATGTGCGCCCGTCGAACCTGGACGCCATCCGCATCTATCGACGGAGGGGGTTTCGGCCCGTGGGGCGTCGGACCGATTATTATCGGGATCCGGTGGAAGACGCCCTGGTGCTCCGGCTGGACCTGGAGGGGCCCGACGCTGACGCCCCGGCTCCCACCGATCCCGACCCTCACCTCCCTTCTTCCAACCCCCCGATCTGACCATGGACCTGGACTTCTTCCGCGGTCGCCGTCTCCGTCGCACGCCCGAGCTCCGCGCCCTGGTGCGCGAGACCCATCTCCACCCCGGCTCCCTGATCCTCCCCCTCTTCGTGGAGGAGGGCGAGGGGCTCCGCAAGCCGGTGGACTCCATGCCCGGCGTGGTGCGCACCTCCCCCGACGAGGGGGTCCGGGAAGGGAGGGCGGCGGCGGAGCTGGGCCTCGGCGGCGTCATTGTCTTCGGCATCCCCGCGGAGAAGGATTCTGAGGGGTCCGGCGCCTGGGCCGACGACGGCATCGTGCAGGAGGGAGTCCGGGCTCTCAAGGCGGAATGCCCGGATCTACTGGTGATGACCGACGTCTGCCTCTGCGAATACACCTCCCATGGGCACTGCGGGCTCCTGGACGGAGAGGCGGTTCTGAACGATCCGACCCTGGATCTCCTGGCGCGTACGGCGGTGAGCCATGCCCGGGCGGGTGCAGATATCGTGGCACCGTCCGATATGATGGATGGGAGGGTGCTCGCAATCCGGGAGGCGCTGGATGGCGCCGGTTTCCGGGAGACGCCCATCCTGAGCTATGCAGCCAAGTACGCCTCGGCGTTCTACGGGCCCTTCCGGGACGCCGCCGACTCCACCCCGTCATTCGGGGATCGGCGGGGATACCAGATGGATCCGGCGAATGCCGCGGAGGCCATCCGGGAGGTGTGGGCCGACCTGGAGCAGGGCGCAGACCTGCTCATGGTGAAGCCGGCCCTGGCCTACCTGGACATCATTCATCGCGTGAAGGCCGAGACGGGGGTGCCCCTGGCGGCCTATCACGTGTCCGGGGAGTACGCCCAGATCATGGCGGCCGCCCGCTTGGGATGGCTGGACGAGGCCGCCGCCATGACCGAGGCCCTCTTGAGCATTCGGAGGGCCGGCGCCGACCTGGTGGTCTCCTACTGGGCCCTGGAGTTCGCCCGCCGTTTCCAAGGGGGGTGACCGACGGGGGCTGCCGGTGCGCACCCCTCGAACAAGGAGTCCCCATGATCCCCCGGATCGCTCCGGTCTTTCTCCTGGCTCTCTTTCTCCTGGCGCCGGTGGCGTCGATCTCGGCCCAGGACGCCGGGGAACGTAGCCACACGGTCCGCCCCGGCGAGACCCTCTCCGGGATCGCCTCCGCCTACCTGGACTCGGCGGAGTTCTGGCAGCGGATCTGGGAGGCGAATCGCCCGGCGGTTTCGAACCCGCACCTGATCCATCCGGGGCTTCGCCTCCGGATCCCGGGATCCCCAGACGCCCAAGCCGCGCCGGCGGCGCAGGTGACGGGGTTCGGGGTGCCCGGCGGCGACGAGGTGTCGATGGAGCCACCTCCCGCCGGACCCGGAGCCGAGCGCCGCGCCCTCCTCCGGAGCCGGCCCTTCACCCCGATAGAGGCCGAACCCTCCGCCGACGCACCCACCGTCTTCCACGGCTCCCTGCGCGCCTCCGCCGCTCGGTCCGACGACCGGCCCGGCGTTCTCATCTCCCTGCCGGAGGACCGGACGGCCCTCTCCGTCTCCGCCATGCAGGCCGCGGCGTGGATCCAGGGTCCAGATGAGGCCGATCCGGGGATGGGGCATATCCGCGGCTTCGTCGGTGACCGCCAGCTCCGGGTGGAGCGCACCACGGTGCAGGTCTACGACGAGGTGGAGCTGGTCCTGGACGACGGGGCGGCGGTGGCGGTGGGCGACATGCTGGTGGCCTACCACCAGGTGGACCGACTCCGGAACCGGGGCGACGTGATGGTGCCCTCCGGGTTGATCCGGGTGGTGCGCCTCACCGACGGCGGGGCCGTGGGACAGGCGGTGAACAGCTTCGACCGCCTGGCGCTGGAGCACCGGATCTTCCCCTGTGAGGTGGCGGCGCTGAGCCGCGGCGTGCACGCCGAAGCCACCGACCGGGAGCTTCGCGGAACGCTTGTGGGTTTCCGGGAGCGCAAGGAGATTTATCTTCCAGGGGACCAGGCCTTCCTCGACCTGGGCCGTGACGACGGCATCGGGGTTGGCGACGAATTCGTCGGAGTTGTGGGGAACCGGGAAGAATGGGACGAACGGATCGTAGGGCGGTTCCAGGTGATCCGCGTAGACGAGGCGCACGCTACCGTGCGCCTGCGTGCCACCGAGTCTCCCAGCGCCATTCGCCCGGGGCTGGAGGTGGCGCTGTCTCGAACGATGCCCTGAGTCCGTCGAGGACGGAGGGCGGAACGGCGTGATCCACCTCGTTCCCCTTCTGATCTACGCCGTTGCACTCCTCCTCTGGATCCGGCTCCTCCTCAAGGGAGCCGACGTCCAGGATCCGGCGGTGCCGGCTGGGATCACCGGCCTGGGGGTGGTGGTGCATGCCATCGCCCTGGGCTCGTTCTGGACCCGCTTCGGCGAACTTCCGCTGGTGGGGCCGGGTGCGGCGCTCTCTTCCCTGGCCTTCGTGGGCGGACTCGCCATGGTGGCCACCCTTCCCCTGAAAGACGTGGGGCGGGTGGCCATCGCGCTGCTTCCGGTTGTCATGGTCATGCAGGGGGTGGCGCTGATCCTGGGGATCCGCCCCTCCGACACCGCCCTGGATTTCCAGGGGGCTGGCTTCGTCCTCCATGTGAGCTTCGCCTTCCTGGGGTACCAGGGGCTGGCCCTCGCCTTCGCCGCCGGGCTCCTCTACCTGATCCAGCACCACGAACTGAAGGAGAAACGGCTCGGTCGCTTCTTCCACTTCATCCCGCCGCTGGCCACCCTCGACCGGCTGGGGCGTGTCGGGGTTTGGGGCGGCTTCGGGGCCCTCACCGTGGCCCTCATCCTGGGATGGGCCTGGACGGTGGAGCATCGGGGCTCACTGGAAATCTACGATCCCAAGGTGCTATGGGCCGTGACCAGTTGGTTCGTGTTCCTGGGGATCCTGGCAGCCCGGGGCGGCGGTGGGCGAAACGACTACCGGGGCGCTGTGGCCTCGGTGGTGGGGTTCGGCGTCGTCATCGGCACCTACCTCATCCTCCGGGTCACCGTCGGTGGGGCCGGGCTCTTCCTGTGATGCTCTTCCGGGAGGAAGCCAGGGCCGGCCACGGTTCAGGGGAGGAGGGTGTGACATGAGCCTCGCCGTCATCGGTGTCAGCCACCACACCGCCCCGGTAGAGATCCGGGAGCGCATGGCCTTCGCGCCCTCCGAGGCGTCCCAGGCCCTCATGACGCTCCGGCAGGAGGCCGGGGTCCAGGAGGCCGTTCTGCTCTCCACCTGCAACCGCACCGAGGTCTACCTCTTTCCCGCCGAGCGCATCGAGGTGGTGCAGGCGTGGGAGGCCATGCTGGAGGTCAAGGCCGGACGGATCGAGCGGCGCATCCAGGATTATCTCTTCGAGCAGCGCGGCGACGGTGTGGTCCGCCACCTCTTCCAGGTCTCGTCGGGGCTCGATTCCCTGGTCACCGGCGAGGCCGAGATCCAGGGGCAGGTCCGGGAAGCCTACGAGCGGGCCGTGGGGATGCCGGTGGACCCACCCCTGGCAGGGCCTGTCCTGAACCGGCTGTTCCAGATGGCCCTCTCCGTGGGTGGACAGGTCCGTTCAGAGACGCCCATCGGCGAGGGTGCCGCCTCGGCGGCGTCGGTGGCGGTCAAGCTGGCCCGCAAGATCTTCGGATCCCTGAAGGGGAAGCGGGTCCTAATCGTGGGAGCCGGCCAGACCGGCGAGCTCATCGTACAGGCGCTTCACCGGGAGGGAGCCGAGGGCATTACGGTGGTGAACCGTACCTACGAGCGGGCCGCCCATCTGGCCCGGCAGGTCCACGGGCAGGCCCTGGAGATGGATCGACTGGCCCAGGGGCTTTCCGGGGTGGACATCGTCCTCTCGTCCACGGCAGCGCCGCACCCGGTCCTCACCCGGGAGATCTTCCGCCGCGCCTTCCCCAACGGCCTGCGCCGCCCACTCCTGGTCATCGACATCGCCATCCCCCGAGATGTGGATCCGGTTCTGGGAGACGAATCCGGCGTCTTCCTCTACAACGTGGACGATCTCCGGAAGATCGTGGACGAGCAGGTCCGACTGCGGGAAGGTGCCATCCCCGAGGCGGACCGGATCATCCGTGCCCAGCACGAGGAGTTCCGTACCTGGTATGCCTCGCTGGAGGTGGTCCCCGTCATCCGTACCATGCGCGATCGTGCCGACGAGTTCCGTACCTCCGAGTTGGAACGCCTCTTCCGGGGAATGGACCACCTCTCCGACCGCGATCGGGCGAGGCTCGAGGAGTTCTCGCACCGCCTCATGAACAAACTGCTCCACGATCCCACGGTCCGGCTCCGAAAGGGAATCCGGGGCGGTGGCGGATCCCGTCTGGTGGAGGCGGCCCGCTTCTTGTACGGAATGGAGGACCACGAACACCCCGATCCCGGGTCCGGGAAGGCCCGTACCAAGGACGATCGGGACCATGACCCTGCCTGGGGCGGGTCGAAGGAGAAGAGGGGCGCATGACGGACAGGGCAAATGGACGAGGCGAGGGGAATCGGCCGCGTCGGGTGCTGGTGACGGGTGGGGCCGGGTTCATCGGGAGCCACGTTGCCGAGGGGTACCTGGCTCGGGGCGATGAGGTCTGGATCGTGGACGATCTGTCGTCGGGGCGGCGGGAGAACATCCCGGACGGGGCCACCTTCCACGAAATGTCCATCGGCGATCCGGCCCTGGCCGACCTCTGCCATGATGTTCGCTTCGATCTGGTAAACCATCACGCCGCCCAGATCGACGTCCGCATTTCGGTGGCGGACCCCGCCCGGGACGCCCGCATCAACATCATGGGACTTCTGAACCTCCTGGAAGCGGCCCGACGATCCGGAACGCGGCGGGTGGTGTATGTCTCTTCCGGCGGGGTGGTCTACGGAGAGCCCCATGAGCGGCCGACCCCGGAGATCTATCCGAAGCGGCCCCTGTCGCCCTATGGGGTGTCCAAGTTGGCCGGCGAGTTCTACCTGAACTACTACCGCGAAGTGCACGGGATGGACTATGTTGCGCTCCGTTATTCCAATGTCTACGGACCCCGTCAGGACCCCCACGGCGAGGCCGGGGTGGTGGCCATCTTCTGCAACCGGCTCCTGTCTGGCGAGGAGATCCACATCTTCGGCGACGGCGAGCAGACCCGGGACTATGTGTTCGTGAAGGACGTGGTGCAGGCGAACCTCCGTGTCTCGGAGATGTCCCTGCCGGAGACCGGCACACTGGACGACCGGGCCTTCAACGTGGCCACCGGGCGGGGGACCAGCGTGAACCGTCTGGCCGACCTGCTGGAGGCCGCCTCCGGGCGCCGGACGGCCCGCTCCTTCCGGGCGGCCAGGAAGGGGGAACTCCGTCACAGCATGCTGGATACCACGCGTCTGTCGGCTCGGGGCTGGTCTCCGCGTTACTCCCTGAAGGACGGCCTCCGGGAGACGTTCGAGTACATCGCCGCCCACACGGCCGCCGCAACCTGACCACCTTCAACGAATCCCGATGATCCACCTCCTTCTCATGCAGGCAGGACGCCAGGTGCCCGAGTCCGCCTGGGACCTGATCTGGGGCGGTACCCTCCCCACCAAGATCGTCCTCCTCGTCCTGGCCGCATTCTCCATCGGAAGCTGGGTCATCATCTTCTGGAAGTGGAAGCACTTCCGGGAGGTTCGCCGCGAGGGCGATCGGTTCCTGGACGCCATGGAGCGGGCCCAGCGCCTCGAAGATGCCTACCGCCTCATCATCTCGCTGCCCGATTCGCCCTACGGGCGTGTCTTCCGGCAGGGGGTGAACTTCTTCAGCGAGCTCCGCCCCGGTGCGCTACGCGAGGGGGCTCCCAAGTCGGAAGGGCTCTCCCTGACCCAGCTCGAAGCGCTTCGCATGACGCTGGAGAAGGAGGAATCGGAGGAGCGGGACGAGCTGGCGGTGGGGCTCACCTGGCTCGCCGTCATCGGTTCCATTTCGCCTCTGCTCGGCCTCATGGGGACCGTCATCGGTGTCATGAACGCCTTCCTGGGGATCGTGGCCACCGGCTCCACCAACATCGGCGCCGTGGCACCCGGCGTGGCCGAAGCGCTGGTCCCCACGGTGGTGGGACTGGCCGTCGCCATCCCCGCCGTCATCGGCTACAACTACTACGTGGCCCGGCTGAACTCGGTGGCCAGCGAGCTCGAAGGGTTCTCCAGCGAATTCATCGGGACGCTGGCGCGTGAGGGGCGGGTGTGACGAACGGACGTCGCCGCCGGGGGGGGAAGGGCGGCCTGCCCGTCAACGCCGAGATCAACGTCACCTCCCTCATCGATGTGGCGTTTACTCTCCTCGTCATCTTCATCATCACGGCCCCTATGCTGCAGGGCGGGCTCGAGGTGCAGCTCCCCCGGGCCCAGATCCAGCCCATCACCGCCCAGGACGATCCATTCATCGTCTCGGTGGATGACGAGGGACAGGTCTATGTGGGCGAGACGCCTGTGACGGTAGAGGAGTTCGCCGAGGCCTTCCCCCAGCTCTTCCAGGCCGCCGGCGTCCAGGTCATCTATGTGAAGGGCGACGAACGGGCCCTCTACGGCGAACTGTTCAGGGTGATCACCACCGTGGCCCGGACCGCGCAGGAGGAAGGCGTGCGCTGGGCCCTCATCGGTGAACCCGAGACCGTGCGCTGAATCCGGATCCCGTGGCCGGCAAGGGAGGGGGTGGGAGCAACCTGTCCGGGACCGGTGTAGGATCGAGAAGTCCCATGACCTCTCCTGACCTGAACCCCCGTCGACCGGGCCGGCGTCCCATCCTGGCCTCCGTGGCGCTCCACGTCTTCTTCGTGGTGGCGGCATGGTGGCTCCATGCCCAGGCCAACACGCCCATCGAATACGTGGCCTTTGAGATGGAGATGATCTCCATGGCCGAGTTGGAGGAGATGACCGACGCCCTCCCCCAGCCCGACGAGGTGGTCATGCCCGATCCGGACCCCATTCCGCCTCAGCCCGAACCGGAGCCGGAACCCGAACCCCTTCCTCCCGAGCCGGAGCCCGAACCCGAGCCGCCGCCCCCCGAACCGGAACCGGAGCCGGAGCCCGAACCGGAGCCGGAACCTGAACCGGAGCCTACTCCGCCGCGGGAAGAAGCCCCGCCCCGGGAAGAGGCGCCGCCTCGGGAGGACCCCCCTGCGGAACCCTCGAGTGCCGAGATCGCTACACGGATGGAGGGACTGCAGCGGGACTTCCCGGCGTACTATTCGCGCATCGTCCAGGAGATCCAGCGTTGTTTCCGGGCTCCCACGGGGTCCGATCGGGGTACGGCAGTAGTGCGCTTCGAGATCGTGTCGGACGGATCGATCCCCACGGCGAGCATCTCACTGCACCAGCGCTCGGGCAACGCCCGGTTGGACGTGGCGGCGCTCGGGGCCATCGAATGCGCGGGAGGGGGGCGTTTCGGTCCCCTCCCGTCCGATCTGCCCTTCGACCGGTTGCCGGTCCAGTTCACCTTCAGCCCCGCCGGCACTCGGGGGGGCGGTCCATGATGTCCACTGAATCGGAGACGATGATGGCTCGGAATCGGCACGGCGACGGACGGCGGGGACGCGGGTTCCTGGCAGGTATCGTTCTTCCCTTCCTCCTGACGCTGGCGCCGGGGTTGGCGTTGGCGCCGGGACTCGGTGCCCAGGACGTGGAAGATGGCTTCCCCGGGGTGAGTCTGGGCCTTCTCTTTGAGGGGCGCACGCAGCCCGTCATTGCCATCCAGCCGTTCGAGGGCGGAGCGGTGGCGCAGAGGGCCGAGAACATCGTGGCCCGCAATCTTCGGCATTCCAACCGGTTCAGGGTTCTGGACTCCATCCCCGAGGCCTTCACCCGTGGCCAGGAGACGGTGGACTACGCGCTCTGGGACCAGCTCGGAGCCGACTGGTTGGTGACCGGGCGGCTGGACGGCGCGGGTACCCTGGTTCTGGAGGTCCACGATGTGATCTACCGGGAGACCCGGGACTCGGGGCGATTCCCCATCCTGGCTCCGGACCACGGGGACTTCCGGCTCTCGGTGCACATCGCGTCCGATGCCGTGGTGCAGTGGGTCTTCAACGAGCCTGGCATCGCCGCTTCCCGAATCGTCTTCTCCCGCCGCATGGACGATGGGTCCCAGGACCTCTGGATGGTGGATGCCGATGGTGAGAACCTGCAGCGGATCACCCGGGATCGCCCCGAGGAGGATGGGCACCCCCTGGCCATGTCCCCGGCATGGTCACCGGACGGGCGGCGCGTGGTCTACACCTCCTACCGGAGCGGTCTGCCCCGGGTCTACGAGTTGAATCTGGAGACCGGTGAGCGGCGGAGCGTCCCTGCGCCCATGGCCGGGGATTACATCACCCCCACCTACCTTCCCGACGGGGAGCGCGTCGCCTTTGCCGTCAACGCCGGACGCAACTCGGGGCTCTTCACCTACAACATCGTGGAGCAGTGCTGCTTCGAGGAGTTGACCCGGGGGCGCTGGGAGGACATCTCCCCCACCTTCTCGCCCGACGGCAGCCAGTTCGCCTTCAACTCCAACCGCCTCGGCGTCGGTGCCCCGCAGATCTACCGGATGCCCTTGAGGGGCGGGCAGGCCACCATCGTCTCACCCTACCTCTACGAGCGCCCCGGCTACTACACCTCGCCGGATTGGTCGCCGGTGGGTGATCGCATCGCCTATCACGGCCGTATCGACCGGCGGGGAACCCACCAGATCCTGGTCTCCGAGATCGGACGTCGCGGGCGGGTGGTGCAGTTGACGCGGGAAGGGAACAACCAGGATCCGAGCTGGGCGCCGGATGGCCGCCATCTGGTCTTCGCCGCCGAGCGGAACTGGGGCCGCGCCCTCATGATCGTGGATACGGAGACCGGCGCCACCCGTACCCTGGTTTCGGGGATCGTGGCGCGGATGCCGGCGTGGTCGCCGTCGCTCAGCGTGCGGCCGGCGGTGGACGCGGAGGCTCCCTGAGCGGACGGGAGGGCGGACAGGGTCGGCGAATCCCCCCTTTGTGGGGCGGGGCCGAGAGTGCGCAAGGAGGATTGCGGGGGGGAGTGGCCCCCGCTTGCAGCGTATGTTAGCTTTCCGGATCTTTGGAACAGGATTCAACGGTCGCGCAGGGGAGTTGGGACGGAGTGCGACGTTTGCATTCGAAACGCCGCTTCCCTATATGCAATGGAGGAGGATCCCCCGGCTCCGACCGGGCGGCCGAAGGGGGGGGACCGTACATGGATCCGAGCTTTTCCCAGTGGTGTAGCAGAGACGGCCCGGGAGGTCCGGCCTTTCCTGTGAAAGCCAAAATGGGGAACCGTGCCGGATCGGACGACGGTGCCAGTCGTGTCCAATCGCTTGTATCGCCAACTTCTTTTTACCAGGAGTAATTGCGATGTACCGTCGACTTCTCGTCGTCGCAGTTCTGTTGATCGGGGTCAGTGTAGGCGCTTGCCGCCGCGAGGCCCCCGAACCCCCCGCTCCGCCGCCCGCCGAGGAGACGGGTCCCGACCTGGATTCCCTCCGTGCGTACGAGGATTCCGTTCGGGCCGCCCGGGAAGCCGAGGAGCGGGCACGAGCCGAGCGCGAGCGTGCCATCGCTGATGCCCGGGCCATCCTTGAGCAGCGCGTGAACTTCGACTTCGACGAGTCGACGATCCGTTCCGACGCGGCTCAGGTGCTGCGGCAGAAGGTGGCGATCCTCCGTTCCAGCCCCGACGTGCAGCTTCGCCTTGAAGGTCATACCGACGAGCGCGGATCGGCGGAGTACAACCAGGCCCTCGGGTCGCGCCGTGCCCAGGCGGTCCTGGATTTCTTCCTGGACGAAGGGCTTTCCGAAAGCCGGTTCGTGACCACCTCCTATGGTGAGGAGCGGCCGCTGGTATCGGCCAGTAACGAGCAGGCATGGGCCCAGAATCGTCGGGTGGAGTTTGTCATCACCGCCGGTGCAGCCTCCATCAGTCCTCCCGAGTGATTCGAAGCCGCAATGCGGCCCGATCCGCTTAAGAATCAAGGCTTTACGCCTGAATTGAGGTCGTCGTCATGAGGAAAACCCCTCCCCCAGCCCGACAGACTCCCGCGATCCGTCCAAGACGGTTCCGGGTTGGGGGAGGGGTCTGTCTTTTCCTCCTGTTTGCCCTCCTGATTCCCCTCACGGGGTGCGCGACCAAGGCTGACGTGAGAGACCTCCGGGGTGAGATCCGTGAGCTCTCGCAGCGGCAGGAGGCACTGATGCGGGAGCTTCGGGCCGAGCAGCGGGCCCAGGGGGATTCCATCGGCGTCCTGTCCGAGAGGTCCCGCCAGCATCAGTTGCAGCTCAGTCGCCAGCTTCGCGATATGGAGGATCAGTTGATCCGGGTGCAGGAGCTCGCCGGCCTGTCCCAGCAGGAACTGGCGGCGCTCCGGGATCAGATGGACCGCCGGAGCCAGCAGGAACTCTTCGGTCCCGCCGGTGCAGGTGACGTGGGTGGGAGCGGCGAGGCCCGGGAGATCTACGAAGAGGCCATGACCCAGTATCGTCGCGGTTCGCTGACGGCGGCCCGGTTTGGCCTGGAGGATGTGGTGGAGAGCTTTCCGAACCATCCCCTGACACCTTCGGCCCGCTACTTCCTCGCCGACATCATGGCTCAGCAGGATGAGCTGGAGGCGGCGGTGGAGGCATTTCTCCGGATTCCTGAGTTTCATCCGGATGCGGAGCGTGTTCCATACGCCCTCTACCGGGTGGGTCTCCTGCACCAGGAACTGGGGAACCGGGGTGAGGCCCGGGAGTTTCTCGAGCGGGTCGTGAATACCTGGCCGGATTCCGACGTGGCGGACATGGCCCGGAGGGCGCTCCAGGAACTGGGCTGAGCCCAGGGCCCCGCCCATGCGTTGTCCCTCTTGCGACTCCCCTCAGAACCGGGTGGTGGACACCCGGTCGAGCCGAGGGGGGCGAGCCCTTCGTCGGCGCCGGGAATGCGGCGATTGTAGTTTCCGTTTCACCACGTACGAGTACGTGGAAGAGCGCCCCATCCAGGTGCTCAAACGGAGCGGTGCGGCCGAGGACTTCGATCGAGCCAAGTTGGTTCGTGCCGTGAAGCTGGCCTGCGCCAAGCGACCGGTTTCCCTGTCGGAGATCGAGGGCATCGCCGACGAGGTGGAAGACCTTCTCTCCCGCCAGGCGGGGTTGGAGGTTCCGAGCCAGGAGATTGGAGAGGCGGTGATGCGGCGGCTCAAGCCTCTCGACCGTGTGGCCTACATCCGCTTCGCTTCGGTATACCGGAATTTCCAGGATCCCGACGAGTTCCAGGAGGTGATCCACGAGATGCAGGAGGGGGCCCGCAAGGAGCTTCAACAGAAGCACCAATCGGAACTGCCCCTGAGCTGACCTCTCCCAGCCTGCATCCATGCCTGCCCATCCTCCCCCAGGCCCTTCGCGGCGGCCGCCACCCGGCCCCACTGGCGAGATGCCCTTCCTGGATCATCTGGAAGAGCTCCGCTGGAGGATCCTGTGGTCACTGGCAACGCTGGTGATCGCCACCGGAATCGGGTTCGCCATCGTGCACTACCTGGGTGTGATGGAACTCCTGATCCGGCCGGTTCGCCCCTTCCTGGCCGGCGACCAGTTGGTCTATTTCAATCCGGCCACACCGTTCTTCATCACTCTGAAGCTCGGGCTGCTGGTGGGGATCCTTCTGGCCTTTCCCATCGTACTCTATCAGGTGTGGGCATTCTTCTCACCGGCGTTGGAGGCCCGAGAGAAGAAGATCATCGTTCCGAGCCTCTACTTTGGCCTGGCCCTCTTCACGGCGGGTGTGGCCATGGCCTACTTCTGGGTCCTCCCGCTGGCCCTGCGCTTCCTGACCGGATTCCAGCAGGCCTTTCTCGAGCCGGCCATCGAGGTGGGGGAGTACCTGGGGTTCGTGGTCCGCCTCCTCCTGGCCTTCGGGTTGGTCTTCGAGCTACCGGTGGTGATCATGATCCTTTCGGCGCTTGGACTGGTGACGCCTCGATTCCTGAAGGAGAAGCGGCGGCATGCCATCTTCCTCATCGTGGTCCTGTCCAGCCTCCTGACTCCCGGGGACATCGCATCCACCTTCCTCATGATCGCTCCCATGATCGTCCTCTACGAAGTGAGCATCGTCATTTCCCGCTTCATCCAACGACGCCGGGAAGAGCCGTTGCAGCCTTCGGCCGAGCCGCCTCCGGGAACCGTTGAGGCGGGGTCGTGAAGGGCGGCCGGGTGGCGCTCGTTGGGGTGGTGTCAGCGGCCCTCGTCCTTCTGACCGCTGCCGCTCCCCCGTCCGCTCCGGCCACAGTCGGGTCGGGTCCTGCCCTGAAGGGGCAGATGGGACAGGCTCCGGGCGATACCATCCTCTCCCGGGCCGACTCGGCTCGACTTCGGGTGCTGGAGAGACTTCGGGCGCCGGCGACCGCGACCCGGGCCGGTGATGCCGAGCCCGATACGATGGTGGCGGACACCCTTCCCCCGTCCCCTCCGGACCCCGGGGCCGCCCCGGACGTGGTGGTGGTGGATCCAGCGGGTGCCGACACCGTAGACACACCGGGGCTGACCGTCGCCACGGAGAGGCGGGAGCGCCGTCCCCTTCCCCCTACAGAACTCCCGGCGGGGGCCGATTCCATCATGCGCGCTCTGGCGGAGCTCCCGGGATTCTCGGTTGCCGCCTACCGGGGAGGGGAGGCGGACTTCCAGGCGGCGGAGCGGCGCCTCGTCCTCCGGGGAACCCCCGAGGATCGGGCCCTCTTCTCGGGACAGGGAAACCGGGTGGAGGCGGACTCCACCATCACCTTCGATGACCGGACCGGGCGGGTACGCACCACCGGGCCCACCCTCTTTTCGCCCCAGGAAGGGGATCCGGTGGAGAGTTCGGCCCTGATCTTCGATCTGGAACAGCGGCGCGGAACGGCCCCGGCGGCCCGGACCACCTATACCGACGCCAACACCTGGTTCGTACGGGGCGATCTGGATTCCGTGGAGGAGGGGCGGATCTTCGGGACGCGGGCGCGCTTCACCTCCTGCGACCACGATCCTCCCCACTCCTTCTTCGAGGCGTCGCAGGTGAAGATCGTGGCGAACCAGGTGCTGGTGGCCCGGGGCGTGCGCATGTACGTGGAGGACGTCCCGGTGCTCTGGCTCCCCTTCCTGGCCCAGAATCTGGGGTCGGGGCGCTCATCGGGGCTCCTCACGCCGGCCTTCTCCATGAACGACATCGTGCGGACGTCGTCGGGCTACAATCGGCGCATCTCCAACATCGGCTATTACTGGGCCATGAGTGAGTACTCCGACGCCACCCTGGCGTTGGACTGGTTCTCGAACAACTACCTGGCCCTGACGGGCGGAGTCCGCTACCGCTGGCGGAGTCAGTTCCTGGATGGAAACCTGAATCTCCGGCGGTACTGGCGAGAGACGGGGCAGCAGGAACTCGGGCTCGACACCCGTCACAACTGGGAGATCTCGGAGCGGACCCGGGCCAATGTATCTGGCCGGTTCATCACCAGCTCCCAGTTCGTGAACCAGAATTCCTTCGACCCGCAGGAACTGACCCAGACCATCAACTCCGAGGCCGGGTTCAGCCACCGGTTCGACTGGGGGAATCTCTCGCTCTCCGCCAATCGGAGGCAGCACCTGAGCGACGATCGGGTGGACATGAACCTCCCTACGGCGAGTCTGAACATCAACACCATGACGCTCTTTCCGGCGCCGGCGCAGACTGCCAGTTGGTACAACAATCTGAGCCTGGGGGGGGGCGCACGCTTCAGCCGGGATGTATACGAGCGTCCATTCCAGCCCGATACCGCCTTCGTCCTGACCCGGGCCGATGAGGTGAGGAGCCGGGCCCGGGCCAACGCCTCCGCTGGTCTCGGTGACTTCTCCCTCTCCGGGAGCGTGGATTTCAACGAGACCCTCTTCGGCGATGTCCCGTCCCGTCTGTTCCAGCCGGATCCAGGGGAAGAAGCCGCCGCCACAGTCCGCCGCTTCGGGGGGTTCACCACCGGGGATGGTCTGCCCCCGGCCCTGGACCCCTTCCTTCAGAGCGACTTCATGGGGGATCCCCGGGCACTCCTGGATATCGAGAGCGCCCAGGTAAGCTGGAATACCAGCCTGTCGTATCGCTTGAATCTCATCGGGTCCACCACCTTCAGCCCCAACGTCTCCATCTCCGGGGAGATGCTCCGCCATGACACCATCCCCGACGCCATGAGTTTCGTGTCGGGTCCGAATCGTCTATCGGCCGGGGCCCGGCTCCAGACCGACGTCTACGGCTTCTATCGGGGCTTCGGCGGGTTTGACGCGATCCGCCACAAGGTGACGCCCGCCGTCACCTACTCGTACTCGCCGGAGGTGACGCCGTCGGAATTGCAGCGCCAGGTCTTCGGAGCCCGGGCCGCGCGCCCGAGGAAGATCCTCACCGTGGGGTTCAACCAGACGTGGGAAGCCCGTCTCTCCGACGATGAGGAGGATCGGGCTCCGTCTCGGGCCGAGCCCCCCCGGGCGGAGCCGGAGGTGGAAGCCGACGACCCGGATGCCGTGGTCCCCGGGGCGCCGTCTCCTGACGATCCGGACGTGGTCATGGACCCGGAGGACCCGGACGCGGAGCCCGCCGATCCCCAGGACGTTCCCACCATGCTCCCTGGACCGGGTGACGAGGAGGATGGACCACGGCGCGCACCCCGGGCCCAGATCGTGAATCTACTGGCGCTGAATACCACCGCCATCACCTACGATCTGGTGGAGGCGGACTCCACCGGCCGGTTCATCGACGGGTTTACCACGACGCGGCTCAGCAATACGGTCCGCTCCGACTACCTCCGGGGGCTGGACCTCTCCTTCGAGCACGACCTCTTCGAAGATCCCCGCCGCGTCGGGGGGGAGAACGGCGAGGGGACCGCCGGGCCGGGGCGTCGGTTTGCGCCGCACCTCTCCCGGGTGAACCTGGGATTCCAGTTGAACCAGGACTCCAGGTTCATCCAGACCCTGAACCGATGGTTCGGGGTGGGGCCGGAGGCAGACGACGACCACGACCATGACGACGGGGCCGACGTTGCGGCGGCGCCTGACGGCCAGGAGGACTGGGACGGGCCGCCGCCGGGAACCGGGCCGGACGGCTTCGACCAGAACCGCATCGTGCCCGGTCGCGACGAGGCGCGGGGACCCGGCCGCGGAGAGGGGTGGAACGCGCGAGTGAGATACAGCCTCAACCGGCCGAGGGACGGCGGGCCCGGGGCGGGCATGGGTCGAAATGAGCAGGTCCAGTGGGACATCTCCTTCGCACCCAGCCCCAACTGGGCCACCACCTGGCGTTCGGCCTACAATGTGACCGAGAACCGGTTCGCCGATCACGACGTTCGACTCATCCGGGACCTCCACGAATGGGAAGCTTCGTTCGGGTTCCGCCAGACGGTTCGGGGGAACTGGTCCTTCACCTTCGAGGTTGCCCTCCGGGCCAACCGGGACCTGAGCTTCGACTATCAGCAGCGGGACTCCCAGGGAGGCGGCCGACTCCGCTGATCGCGCTGAGCGGCGACGTCCCCGTCAGCCCTGATGGGTGTCCACCCAGGGGGACGGGGCGGAGGGGAACTGCCTGGCGTCACGGTGTTGAGGGTCCGGCATACCTCCTGCACCGGATGACTCCGTGGACCCGGGGGCTCGGGCAACCTCCAGCGCCTCATTCGGGTTCGGACGGATCCAATCCAATCGGGAGGCGGCGGTGACCAGGATGCGATGGCGAACGGGTGGGTGGCTCGGCGGAGTGGCGGCGGTGGTGTTTCTGACGCTCACCGCCTGCGAGACTTCGGAGGTCCTGGTTCCGGTGAATGGAGGGGCGAGTCCGTCCGCCCCCCGGAATCTGGATGTCACCTACTATGCCGGGGCGGTTCTTGTCTCGTGGGACCTTCCGTCCAGGTGGGATGGAGAGTTCTTCCGGGTCTACGGACGCCGGGTGAGCGACGCCGACTTCTTCCTGGTGGCGGACGTGACCAACTGTTCCGATGGAGCCTGCGCCTATTCGGATCGGAATGTGGTCCGCAACGTGACCTACGAGTACTACGTGGCCTCCGTGGATCCCGGCTCCGGTGCCGAGACACCCTCCGACTTCTCGGTGGAGGTGTTCGTGCCCCGGTTCGATCCGCCACCCACCCCTGGCGACGTGGAAGCTGTCGCCCTGGACGACGCCATCTTCCTCCGCTGGAACACCGCGGCCCGGGCGGCAGATGACTTCCACTTCTACCGGGTATACCTGGAGGAGGCCGAGGGGGGAGGCGCCTTGCTGGGTGAGACCGACTCCGAGGGCTTCCTTGACCTGCTGGTGCAGAATGGGAGCACCTACGGCTACTTTGTGACCGCCGTGGACCTGCAGGGGCACGAAAGCCCGGGCAGCTTCCTGGCGGAGGGGACGCCCCGTCCCGACTTCCGGGGGGAACTCCTGTATGCCTTCGAGGACCAGCCCGGACGTTCCGGCTTCGTCTTCCGCGAGAGTGAGGATCTGGACCCGCAGGTCCCGGGCACCGATCCCGGACGGCACTTCCGGGTGGAGATCGACGCGGACGGATGGTGGCTCGTGCCGGGGCCGGGGGCGCAGCTCCACCAGGAGGCCTACTTCACCACCAGCCTCCGCTGTGGTCCCGCCGCCGACGCCGGGTGCACGGACCTTCGCGTCGCGCCCTCGTCGGGATACGGGACCCAGGACATGCAGCTCACCCCCGAACTCAGCTACGTGCTTCGCGTGCCTGCCGAGGGGGGCGGGTGGAGGTACGGTGTGATCCGAGTCAGCCACGTAGGGTTCGCCCAGGACGGCGCCATCGTGATCTTCGACTGGGCCTTCCAGTTGCAGGTTGGCAATCCCGCCCTCTCCCCTGCACCCAACCCCTCCATCGTCCGAGACTAGGAGCAGGCCCGGGCGGCCGCCGGCAGCATGCGGGCGGCGTGCGGTCGACGGCGTTGGTAGCCGGCACAGGAACAGAGGTGAAGGGTGGCCGGGAGGATCGGGAGGAGGGGTGGACCGGAGGCCCCTTCCCCTCCTATCCTCCCACGTGGAATCGAGCGTCTGACGGGTCGGGGGACGTCCCCGCAACTCCAGGAGCGTGGCCGTTGTCGACGAAGATCGAGAAGTTGAAGCGGAAGGCTCGCGAGCACGAGCAGCGGGAGGAGTGGCCCGAAGCGCTCGAGCTCTACACCCGGGCGCTGGACGAGTCGGTGGAGCAGGACGATCCCGACATCGCCCTTCACAACCGGATCGGGGATCTCCAGATCCGCCTCGGGGACCGGGATGGAGCGATGGCCAGCTATGAGCGGGCCATCGATCTCTATCTGGAAGGGGATCTCCCCAACAACGCCATGGCCGTCTGTCGGAAACTTCAGCGGAATGCGCCGGATCGCACGTCCACCCTCCTGCGCATGGGGCACATCCGGATTCAGCAGGGATTCGTGGTGGACGCTCGCCAGAACTTCCTGAGTTACGCCGAGGCCCGGGTTGCCCAGGGAAGGGGAGAGGAGGGCCTGAGGGCGCTGGAGGAATTCGCTGCGCTGGCGCCGGAAGACGTTCAGGTGCGGGTGTTCCTCGCGACCTTCCTCGAGCAGCAGGAGCGGACCCAAGAGGCCATCGGGCACCTCCGGGCCGCGTACCGCTACCTCCGGGACCAGGGGGAGAACGAGGAGGCCGCCGGACTGCGGAGCCGCGTGCAGGAGATGGCGCCGGAGGTGGATGTGGAGGCTGAGGCCCTGCGGGATGAGGCTCGGGGGGACGAGACGGTGAGTGAGCCCGCGCGGGATGATCTCTCCATGGACTGGCCTGAGCCCGGGAAACACGCCGGCCGCGGCGGAGATGAGGAGCCTTCGCACGATCCCCTGGCCGGAAACGTGGTGGATCTCGAGGCCTCTGA
>PWZC01000335.1 GCA_003567615.1 Gemmatimonadota bacterium
CTGGCCGAGGCGGATCAGGCCCGGGCCCGGGCTGAGCGGTCCTGGGCGCAGGGAATCCAGGCCGAGGTGGAACGGGAACTCACCCGGCTGGAGCTGGATCAGGAACATCGGGCGGAGGTGGGCCGGCGCCTTCAGGCCGAACTCGACGCCGCCGCGGATCGGTTGGACGGAGCGCTTCTCCGTTGGACCGAGGGGGTGGACCGATGGATCGACGTGCTGCAGGCCGCTGACCGACTCACCGACCTGGAGGTGGAGGTCCTGGAGCATCATCTGGCGGTGGCGGACCTCATCATCCGACGGCACAGGCTGACGGGTGCCATGGATCTTCTTCCCGACGCCCTCGCCCTTCATTCATCCACCTGGAGCCAGGTAGCGCCATGATCTTTTGCCGGCATGTACCACTGCTCGGAACCCTGGCGCTGGCAGCCACCCTCCCGACCCTCTCAGGGTGTGGCGACGAGAGCGCCCCGGCGCCGCCCCCCTCGGCGCCATCGGTGGCAGCCTGGACCGTATCGCTCCAGGACATGGAGACGGAGCGCCGATGGACGGGACGCCTGGCTCCCCTCCGGACCCTCACCGTGCAGGCCCCCCGGGAGGGGCGGGTGGAGCAGCTCCTGGTGGACGAGGGAGATCAGGTGGAACGGGGGACTCCCCTCCTGCGCCTGGCCACGCCCGATCTTCGTGCCCGCCTGGAGGTCCTTCGCGAACGCCGGGACCAACTGGCGGCTGAGCTGGCCCGGTGGGAAGGACTCGCCGCCCAGGGCGCCGCAGGGCCCGGGGAGGTGGCGGCGGCCCGCCTTCGCCTCATGGATGCCCGGGAATCCCTGGTCGAGGCGGAAGCGCTGGACCGGAGCCAGGAGATCCGGGCTCCGGCCCCCGGGTCCGTCCACGGAGTCCGGGTCTCGGTGGGGAGCACGGTGGAACGGGGGGAGCTCCTCCTGGAGTTGGACGACGACTCGGCGTGGGGGGTGACCATCGTCGTCGCCGCGTGGGAAGCCCCCCGTGCGGCGGACCTGGGGGCCCTCAGCGCCCGGGACTCGGAGGGGGTGGAGTTGGAGGTGGAGGGGGTGTCCCTGGCGGCCGGTGTCCACGACGGCTTCCTCCAGGCCGAGATCCGACTCCGGAACACCGCCTGGCCCCCCCGCGGGGTGGACGTGATCCACCGGGAGACCCGAGCCGCGCTCCTGGTGCCCTGGACGGCAGTGGCGGGAGAACGTGATGCCCAGTGGGTCGGCGTCCTTGTTCCATCTGATGGAACCGAGTTTTACACAGTGGAACGCCGGGAGGTGGTTCTGGGGCAGGCCTGGCCGGAAGGGGTGGAGGTCCAAAGCGGGTTGGATGAGGGGGAGCGTGTGCTTCGCTACGAACCGCGCTCCCATCCGGAGGGTCGTCAGGTCCGGATCTCCACCGGGCCCGACCAGGCCCGGGAGACCCCGTGAGTCGGCAGCCGCCTGCGCCATCCCAGGGTTTCCTGTCCCGGCTCCTGGAGGCGGCGGCTGACCGTCGCCTGGCCCTCGGCGCCGCCGTTGCCATCGTGGTGATGTTGGCGATTCTTTCGCTCCTTCGAATGCCCGTCCAGCTCCTCCCGGAGATCCGCTACCCCCAGATCCGGGTCATCTCCGACCTGCCCGGTCAGACCGCCCGGGTGGTGGAAGAGAGCGTCAATGAGCCCATCGAAGCGGCCCTTGGCGCCGTTTCCGGCATTGTTCGCCTGGAGAGCCGTTCCGGAGACGGACGTAGCTACCTCGACCTCTTCTTTGCGCCCGGGGCGGACCTGGATCGGGCGTTGAACGACGTCACCCAGGCGGTGCAGCGGGCCCGGGCGCAGATCCCGGCAGGGTTTCCGGAGCCCCGCATCTTCGCCGTGTCCACTCTCCAGGAACCGGCCATGGAGATCGCCGTGGGATCTCCGGCCATGGATGTCCCGGAGATCCGACGCCGCCTGCGCGGGACCCTTCTCCCACGCCTCCGTGGGATCGCCGGGGTCGAGGCCGTCTACCTGGGTCGGGAGGAGACTTCGGAGGTGGCGGTGGATGTGGATCCGAGCCGCCAGGTGGCCGCGCGGATTCGTCTGCAGGATCTGGAGACGGTCCTTCTGGACGCCACCCGCCCACCCCTCAGCTCTCCGCTTCGGGCACCTGGGTTCGAAGGGGTTGGGGTCCTGGGTGTTGAGGGGTGGTCGCCCGATTGGCTCGCGGCGCAGCCGGTCCCGGCTCTCGGAGGAGCGCTGAGCGTTCCCCTTGGTTCGGTGGCCACCGTCTCCCGGAGCCCCTCAGAAGAGCGCCTCTTCACCCGCCTCGACGGTGTCCCCTCGGTCCTGGTCAGTGTCCACCGCTCTCCACGTGGGCATGCCCTTCGGGTGTCCAATGAGGTACGGGAGGTCCTTGAGGAGCTGGAGGGTACGACGCTCTTTGCCGACATGGAGGCCACCATCCTCTTCGACGATGCGGTGGTCACCCGCAGTGCGGTCTGGAGTACCGCCACCGCCGTCCTGGGCGGCGCGCTCCTGGCCATGCTCCTCCTGCTGATAGCCCTCCGGCAGCGCCGCTATGCACCGCTGGTGGCCGTGGTGGTGGGTGCCGGCCTGGCGGCGGCGCTGGTAGCGCTCTCGGCAGCGGGACAGACGCTGAACCTGCTGACGCTGGCGGGCCTCCTCCTCTCGGTGGGGCTCGGGCTGGATTACGCCATCATCTACTTCGATCGCCTGGACCGCTCCCATGGGGACGAGGGCGCCCCACACATCCGTGCCATGGAAGAGGTGGCCGGACCGCTTCTCGGTGCCCTTCTCACCACGCTGGCCGCCGTCCTCCCCTTCCTGCTGGTGGAGGGAATGGTGGCCCTTCTCTTCCGCCCGCTCATCTGGACCGTGGTGGCGGCCGGGATCTTCTCGTTCTTCTTCGCGGTGGTGGTACTCCCGGCCTTCGCCCGGCAGAGCGGAACGGCCCGGACCGACAACCAGGGACGCCGAGGCTCGATCCTCCGTCACCCCTGGCTGGCTCCGATCCGTTCCCCCTGGGGTGCATGGGGAGCCACCCTGGGGCTCGGGGTCGTTCTTCTGGTGGGCGGGCGTAGCCTGCCCTTCGAGGTACTCCCGGTGGTGGATGACGGATTCGTGGATGTGCGTATCGTGCATCCCTCGGGGATTCCGCTGGCCGGGATGGATCGGATTGCACGGTCCGTGGAGGGAGCACTCCAGGAGGTGGACGGTACAGCGGCCCTATCCACCACGGTGGGGGGGTATTTCCGGGAAGGACTCCCCGCCTTCCGACCGGCCTCGTCCGACTTCATGGTCCGGGTCGATCTCAGTGGGGGAGTCACCTCGGAGGCGTGGGCCCGGGAGGCCCGGGCAGCCGTAGCCGACGTGGGAATCCCCGGGCTCCAGGTCACTATCACGCCACCGCGCATCCGGGGCGTTCAGACCCGCCTCGCCGAGGACGACCTCATCGTGGTGCTCTCCAGGGATGACGGGGACCTCCTGGCCCTGGCGGAGTTGGAGACTCCGGTGGTGGAACGACTCCGGGAGGTACCAGGCCTCACCGGAGTCAGGCGTCTCCGGGGAGGGGCCAGTCCGCGCTGGCAGGGCATTCCCCGCCTGGACCGCCTCACCGCCGTGGGGCTGGGGCCCGACGGGCTCGAACGGGCCATGGCCTACGCGCTGGAGGGCCGGGTGCTCTCGGAGCGGATGGATGGAGGTGAGCCCCTTGCCCTCCGGATTCGCTACGACCGGCAGGTGGCCGGCGGCCCCGACGCCCTCACCGCCGTTCCCATCCTGGCCGGGTTGAACGGCACCCTTCGTCTTGCCGATGTGGTGGACTTCCAGTTGGTGGAGGAACCGACCCACATCGAGCGGAGGGAGGGGAACCGGGTGGTGCGGGTGGCGGGTCAACTGGACCCGGCGGGGCCCGGCGCCGGCGAGGTGGCTCGCTCTGTCCGGGAGGTTATTCGGGAGGCGGATTTGCCGGAGGGAACCCGCTGGTGGCTCGAAGGGGAGATCGATGCCATCCAGGAGACGTCCCGCACCTTCGGGGTATCCCTGGGCCTGGCCCTGATCCTGGTCCTTGGAGTCCTCTCCATCCAGTATGGATCGCTGGCTTTCGCCGTCGCCGGGGTCCTGACCATCCCCCTCACCGCCGCAGGGGCCGTGGCACTCCTGGCCCTGCTGGGGCGACCCCTGGACGGGATGGTGCTGGCAGGCCTCCTCATCGCCGTGGGCATCGTGGCCAACAATGTGATCCTGGTCCTGTCCGAGGCGGCACGGATGGGTGCCCTGTCAGGTCAGGAACAGGGCCTTCCCCTCCGGGAAGCGCTGGACCGAGCGGCCGACTCCCGGCTCCGCCCCATCACCCTCACCGTCCTGAGCACGGCGCTGGGGATGAGCCCACTCCTGCTGGGAGGGGTCGAGGTCTTCGGACTCCTCCAACCCCTCGCCATCGCCCTCATCGGATCCCTCCTCCTCTCCATTCCCGTGGCCTGCCTCATTCTCCCGGGAATCGCCGCCTCCCTGGCGGGACTCACGATCCCTGGACCTGCCAGGCTTCGGGGATCCCCAGACCCTGCTCCAGACGCCGACGCAGGATCGTCATGATGTCATCCCGACTGAACAGGACCTCGACCCGTCGGTTCTGGGCCCGCTCTTCCGCAGTATCGTTCCCGGTCACCGGCCGGAACTCGCCATATCCCTCGACCCGGATGGCGTCCGTGTCGTGCCCCTGGGCGACCAGCTCCCTGGCAACCCCGGCGGCCCGGGCCGCCGAGAGCTCCCAGTTGGAGGGAAAATGGACGGTCTGGATGGGCACGTCATCGGTATGCCCCGAGACCACAGCGGGAGCCTCCAGCGCCGTCGTGATCTCTCCCAGTGCCTGGATCATCCAGAGAGCGTCCTGATCCAGGGCGGCGGAGCCGGAGTCGAAAAGGGTGGTGGAGAGGATGCGCAGCCGGACCCCGTCCTCGCTGCGAAGGACCGAGAACACCTCCTCCAGGTCGTTCTCCTCGATCAATTCCTCCAGCCGGCGGGCGATCTGCTCCAGGTAGGCGTCGGTGATGGCGAAGATACGCAGGTCGTCGGGGAGGATCTGAACCTCCTGGGAAATCCGGGTTTCAGGCTGCTCCAGCGGAACGACCGACGGCGATGCCGACGGCTGGACCGGGATCAGCGAGATGGTGCTGAAGGCGTCCTGGAGGGACTGGCTGGCCTCGGCGAACTGCTCCACCCGGAGTTCCGACATGGAATAGAGAAGGACGAAGAAGGTGAGGAGGAGGGTCATGAGATCGCCGAAGGTGGCGAGCCAGGGGGGAAGCCCCTCTTCCTCC
>PWZC01000441.1 GCA_003567615.1 Gemmatimonadota bacterium
GCCAGCCTCAACGCCCCCATCCTCTTCGAACTGGCCGCCGATCTCACCCGAATGCACATCCACGCCCATGTCTCCGAAGCGGACATCGGAGAGGTGGAAGAAGGACAGCGGGTACGCTTCCTGGTGGACGCCTACCGCAACGACGAGTTCATCGGTGAGGTCATCCAGGTCCGCAACGCGCCCATCCAGGAGGACAACGTGGTCCACTACGAGACCATCATCTCGGTGGACAACTCCGAGCTCCTGCTGAAGCCCGGGATGACCGCCGAGGTCTCCGTCATCACGGCGGAGCGTCACGATGTCGTCCGGGTCCGGAACACAGCACTCCGCGCCCGCCTCCCCGACCAGCTCCGGCCCGAGGAGCCCGACCTGCCTGACGGAATGAATGGTCGGGTCTACGCTGTGGAGAACGGGGAGATCGTGGTGGTTCCGGTCCGAACCGGCCTGGCCGACGGCGTCCACACCGAGATCCTGGAGGGGCTCGAAGAGGGGACGGTTCTGGCCGTGGGCCTTTCGCTGGTCCGGGAGGGGGACGGGAATCGCCGGAGCCTCTTCTCCGGAAACCAGGCCCAGTTCTAGGCCGGCGCGAGCATGGGCGAATCCGGACTGGTACGGCTGAAGGCGATCGAGCGCGTCTATCGCACGGGACGTGTGGAGGTCCGGGCTCTTCGGGGTGTGGACCTGGAGGTGGCCCGGGGCGAGTTCGTGGCCATCATGGGTCCCAGCGGCTCCGGAAAGTCCACCCTCATGAACATCCTCGGATGTCTGGACCAACCCACAGCGGGAAACTACCACCTGGACGGGCAGGACGTGGCTCGGATGCGGAAGGGTGAACTCGCCCGCATCCGAAACCGGATCCTGGGTTTCGTCTTCCAGGCCTTCCATCTCCTCCCCCGGACCTCGGCCCAGGAGAATGTGGAGCTCCCCCTCCTCTACCGGGATGAGGAGTTGAGCTGGAAGGACATCCATTCACGGGCCAGAGCCGCCTTGGAGAAGGTGGGGCTCGGAGAGCGCCTGGATCACACCCCCAATGAACTCTCAGGGGGCCAGAAGCAGCGGGTGGCCATTGCCCGGGCGCTGGTGACCGAACCCCGGGTCCTTCTCGCCGACGAACCCACAGGCAACCTGGACTCCCGCACAACCCTCGAGATCATCGATTTGATCCAGGGACTTCACCGGCAGGGGCTGACCATCCTCATGGTGACCCACGAGCCGGACATCGCTCGGTACGCCCAGCGAACCATCACACTCCGGGACGGTCTCATGGCTTCGGACGTGCGCCACACCCCGTTGGACGCTCGGCAGGCCCTGGATGACTGGACGGAGGCCCGACAGGACATGACCCCGACGGAGGTGGTGGCACCATGAAGTGGAGCGCCGTCCCCTATTCCGCCCTCCGGGCGCTGCGCCGGAATCTCATGCGCACCCTCCTCACCGCCCTGGGGATCATCATCGGGGTGGGCGCCGTCATCACCATGGTGGGTCTGGGACAGGGAGCCAGCGCCGAGGTGAAGGAGCAGGTGAACCGGCTGGGACAGAACGTGGTGCTCATCTTCCCCGGTGAGCGACAGCTCGGAGGCGTCAGCATCGGCGGGGGGAGCGCCAATACCCTCACGGCCGAGGATGCCCGGGCCCTCCGCGAGGAGATTCCGGAGGTCATCGCCTCGAGTCCGGAGGTCCGATCCACCCGCGTCGTCGTATACGGCAACAGGAACTGGGCCACCCGCGTCTACGGGCAGTCCCACGACTACCTGCAGATCCGGAACTGGGGGGTGGAGTCCGGCGAGATGTTCACCGAGGAGCATGTGGCCGAAGCGGCGCTGGTGGCCGTGGTGGGTCAGACCATCGTGGAGGAGCTCTTCGAGGGCTCGGACCCCATCGGCGAGACGATCCGGGTCCGGGGGCTCCCCCTGGAGATCATCGGTGTGCTGGAGCGCAAGGGGATGTCCCTCATGGGCTCGGTGCAGGACGATATCGTCATCGTTCCCTACACCACTGCCTTCCAGCGCATCTCGGGGCGCACCCACGCCATGGTCATCAATGTCCAGGTGTTCGACGAGGAGTCCATGGAGATCGCCCGGGTCAAGATCGCCGACCTGCTCCGGGAGCGGCACCGACTCGCCCCCTACCAGGAAGACGACTTCACCATTCAGACCCAGGAAGAGGTGGCGCAGATGGCCACCGAGACATCCCGGGTCATGACCTGGCTCCTGGCCTCCATCGCCGGGATCTCCCTCTTCGTCGGGGGGATCGGCATCATGAACGTCATGCTGGTGAGCGTGACGGAGCGGACCCGGGAGGTGGGGCTGCGGTTGGCGGTGGGGGCCCGGGGGCCCGACGTCCTCCTCCAATTCCTCATCGAGGCGGTGATCCTCTGCCTCCTGGGCGGGATCGGAGGGATCGTCGTAGGGCTCCTGGGCACCGAGATCATCGCCTCCATCGCCGGCTGGCCCGCCCTCTTCTCAGCCGAGGCCATGATCATCGCGGTCACCGTTTCCGCAGCGGTGGGGCTCTTCTTCGGCTTCTATCCGGCGTGGAAGGCGTCCCGACTCGATCCCATCGTGGCGCTGCGGAGGGAGTGATCCGGAGCGATCCGGTCAGACCGGTCGGGCGATGAGGTCATACTCCAGGTGGTCCACCACCTCCACCTCGATCATCTCGCCCGGCGCCACCCCAGTGGCCACGCCGGGCCCTGACGGGAGGATCCGGGTGATCCCGTCCACATCCACCGCCTGAGTCCACGCGTGCCCCTCGGCGACGTGCTCCGGGTCGTCGGGGGTAAGGCGGTCGACCAGAACGGTGAGCCGGCGCCCCACCCACTCGTCGTTCTTCTCGAAGGAGATCTCCCGCTGCAGGTCCAGAAGGGCCTCCAGCCGATCCCGCTTCTCGCCCTCCGAGAGGTGGCCGTCCATCTCCGCCGCCGGCGTCCCCTCCTCCAGTGAGTAGGGGAAGGCCCCCACCCGGTCGAAGCGGAGTTCGTCCAGAAGATCCAACATCTCCTGGAACTCCCCTTCCGTCTCGCCAGGGAATCCCACGATCACCGTGGTGCGCAGCACCAGGTCGGGAACGGCGTCCCGGAGCCACCCGATGCGCTCCCGGATCGTGGCCTGCCGCTCCGGCCGGCGCATCCGCTTCAGCACCCCGTCGCTCCCATGCTGGATGGGCATGTCCAGATAGGAGAGGAGACGGGATTCCGTGGCCAGGAGCTCTACCATCTCCGGCGTGACCCCCGACGGGTACATGTAGAAGAGGCGATACCAGGGTACCGAGGTCCCGTCCAGGAGCCCCCGGAGGAGTTCCGGGAGAAGAGGCGTCGGCGCCGGACGTCCGCCGGACCCCGCCGCCTGCACCGCAGCCCGGCGCAGGTCCCGCCCGTACCAGGTGGTGTCCTGGCTGATGATGTTCAGCTCCCGGACCCCGCGCTCTCCCAACTCGCGAGCCTCTCGCACCAGCTCGTCCAGGGAGGCGGATCGGTGCAGTCCCCGCATGTGGGGAATGGCGCAGAAGGCACAGGTGTGGTCACACCCCTCGCTGATCTTGAGATGGGAGGTGTGGGGCGTATCGGTGGAGAGGATGCGGAGGGGCCGCTCCATGTTGGGGATGGGCGCCACACTCCGGGGAAGAAGCCCCCGGCGACGGAGCTCCGGCACCAGTCCCTGCATCTCGGTGAGGCCCAGGAAGAGGTCCACTTCCGGGATCTCCGCGGCGAGCTCGTCCTTGTAGCGCTGCACCAGGCAGCCCACCGCCACCACCGCCTGGATCTCACCGGCGGCCTTGAGCCCGCAGGCCTCCAGAATGGTGTCCACCGACTCTTCCTTGGCCTGGTCGATGAAGCCGCAGGTGTTCACCACCACCACCTCCGCCCCCTCCACACCGGAGACGACGCGGGCTCCGTGCCCCACCAGCGCCGCCATCATCCGCTCCGAGTCCACCGTGTTCTTGTCGCACCCAAGGGTCACGAGGCCGATGCGGGGGCCCTCGGAGGGGCCGGTGTCCTGGAACTGGTGGGTCACCGCCTCGGTGCCCGGATCCACCTCGGGCCGGACCGGCTCCGCCGTCACCGGGAAGACCGGTAGGTCCCGGGTCCGAAGCCGCCCCAGGACCGGCTCCGCATTCGTGCCTGACACCCCGGACGGATCGGCTGCTCCCACCTCGGCGGCGCCCGTACCCCGGGAGGACCGGGCGGGAGCAGCGGGCGAGGGCACGGCGGGGAGAGATACGACAGGAAGCGACTTCTTCATGGAAACACGGCCTGCGGAGGAGGGGGAAGCGGCTGCGAGCACCCGCCTCAGCGGCGGATCACCTGGACGCCGGCCGGCGGCTCGAAGCGGAAGCGGTCGGCGGAAATCTGGGGGTTCAGACGGATCCCCGACAACTCCACGGTGCGGACGAAGCCTTCGTCTTCGGTGATCTCGACCCGCCGGAGCATGGAGTCCTGGGCGTCCACCCAGATCCGGGCCCGAAGGAAGGGCGAGCGGACCAGGGGCTCCAGAAAGAGGACATGGGTCTCACGACCGCCTACATCCTCCCGGCCTTCCAGCGTGGGCCGGTAGCGACGCCCCGGCTCCCCCAGGAACTCCCGGTGCAGATCGAACTGTCCACCGGCGGTGCCCGCATCGCCCCGAAACACCTGACCGGGGTCGGTGCTGGGCAGATAGATCCAGAGGTGTTCGCCGTCGGCCACCACCCGGTCTCCATCCGGCGGGTCCGCGAAACGCATGTCGAAGCGGTTGCCCGGTGCGTGGCAGAGTTCGCCGTGGCTCCGGATCCTCTCCCGGAGGATGTCGTTGTCCACCTCCTGCCGGAAGTCGGCGCAGAACCCGGTGAGCCCTTCATGCCGCTCCGCCGCCGCGGTGAGGATCGACAGGGCATCCTGCGCCGCGGTGGGAGTCGGCGTCACGGAAAGGGTGCCCAGACCCAGAACGGGGAGCACAACACAGAGAGCCCGGGGGGCGAAGGAGCGGCGGATCATGGCCTCGGCGCGGAAGAAGGGGAGAGGTGATGAAAGGTCTACCCTCCGGGGGCCCGGAACGTTCGCCTCGCTACGGCCGAAGCCCCACCGAAACCCCCAGACGCCAGATCAGGAAGTCGGCGTCGGAGCGGATGGTGTTCAGTTGGAGGCTTCCGTCGGGAAGGTCCACGATGCCGCCCTCGGTGAGGTACTCGCGCCGGCCATTGGACTGTTGGGAGACCCCGAAATCCAGGGCGACCGGCGTCCGTCCCCCGGTGATCTGGAGTTGGACGCCCCCGCCCCCGTTCCAGGCAAATCCCCCGTCGGACTGGTTCC
>PWZC01000447.1 GCA_003567615.1 Gemmatimonadota bacterium
GCGGACGGGATCGTCTGGGTGGTGGATGGAGGGACCCAGCAGGTGGTGCGCCTGGACGAGTCAGGGCTCCCCCTCCACGGTGAGGAGGGGACACCCGTCGGTGCCGCGCCTGCGGGGCTCTTCGACGCCGACTTCCCCGCTCCGCTGGAATTCCGGGACGGGAGCCTCTTCCACCCCCGCTTCGGGCGGCCCCGCTGCGAGCCCCTGGAGCTCCGGGGCATCCGCGTGGACCGACGGGGCCGACTCCACGGCACGAGCCTCCCCCTCCTCGCCCGGAGTCAGAGACTCGTGATCCCCCGGAATGGAGCCTTCCTCTCCAACGCGCTGGACGGGGAGAGCACGGCGTTCCCCTGGGACCGGGTGGTCCTGGATGCCGTCATCCCACAGGAAGGGCGGCTGGTGGTGTCGACCCTCACCGCCGACGAGGAGCTCTCGCCGGAGCGGCTGGAAGAACGGGCCGGGGATTGGTCCATCCCCCTGGCGGTGGGTCCGGACCAGCTCCCGGAGGTGCTCGTCCAGAGCCCACCGGGGCGCTTCCTCTGGCTTCGCGTGGAGTTCCTGGGAGATGGGGACACCTCTCCCCGCGTGCACCGGATCGATGTCCACGGTCCCCGCCGAAGCTCCCTGCGCTTTCTTCCACCGCCCTTCCATGAGGTGGACGAGAGCGCCCGGTTCCTGGATCGCCTCCTCACCTACTTCGACACCGTGTACGGCGAGATCGAGGCGACCGTGGCCGCCTTTCCCGGTCACCTCGACCCCTACGCGGCCTCGGGAGAGTTCCTGGAATGGCTCGGACGCTGGTTCGACTGGCGCTTTCTGGCCACCTGGCCCGAGAGCACCCGGCAGGAGATGGTGGCCCACTCCATCCGCTTCTTCCGCGAACGGGGAACTGTGCCCGGACTGCGCCGCATGATCCAGTGGCACAGCGGCCTCCGGGAGCCCTTTCCCATCGTGGTGGAGCACTTCCGGCTCCGGGACTACCCCCACCGGCGAATCGTCCCGGAGCCGGACCTTCCCGGAGGGCGACTCATGGTGGGGGGCCGCCCCCTGGATCCGCCCCCCGGCGAGCGGGCTCATCGCTTCACCGTCATCGTCCCGTCCACCGCCACCGCCACCGCCGAGGCCCGGGAGCAGCTCCTCCGGGTCCTGACCGCCCAGAAGCCCGCCCATACCGAGGCGGAACTCCGGGTGGTGCGACCCGGGCTCCGGATCGGCTGCCAGTCCTCGGTGGGGGTGGACACCTGGCTGGGTGACTATCCCACCGAGGCGCTGGGTCGGATGACCCTTGGACGTAGCGCCCGCCTGGAATCGAGCCCCCACCTGGAATCGCAGCGCATGCAGGGGCTCCGTTTGGGCTCCTCCTTCTTCTCCGACTGACCTTGCTCTCCGACTGACCGAGGACGCCGTCCCATGACACACAGCGACTCCTGCATCCCCTGCGGCATCCGGACCCTCAGCCGGAACCATTACTTCAACGGCAAGCTCCTGGTCGAGCGTGACTTCCGGGACGAGCAGGCCTACCACATCCTCAAGTCCCGCCTCCTGAACTCGACCCTTCATGGGACCGGAACGGTCTGCGGGCTCGCGGTGCGGGCCCATCCGGCGGAAGAGTGCCGGGACGCCTTCCTGATGGTGGAGCCGGGGGTGGGGCTGGACTGCTGCGGCCGTGAGATCGTGATCCCGAGGCGGGCGCTCGTTCCCGTGGCCCAATTGGTGGAAGAGGCGGCCCTCGGCCCATCGCTGGACGGCACCCGCGACCTCTTCGTCTCCGTGTGCTACCGGGAAGAGCCCCGGGAGGAGGTGCCGGTCATCCTCCCGGACTGTGAATGCGGCGACGAGGGCCGGGCCCCGAACCGCATCGCCGAGCTCTACGGGTTCCGCGTCTTCGCCGAGGCTGCGGGGGAACGGATGGAGGCCCGCCCCCCCCTCCGGGCGGACGTGCGATGGAGCCACACCATCCCGCTGGCCGATCAGAGTCCTCGCGCTGTGGCCACCGACGACGAGTACCGCCAGCTCTACGTGGCCGCCCTGGCTGTGCCCGAGGGGGACGGGGCGCCGGCCGGCGTCCGGGTCTACGCCTACCGGTCCGACAACCACGACCTCATCACCGCCCTCGACGGGGGGACCGAGGCCCACGACCTCGCCATCTCAGCCAACGGGGAGCTCATCTTCCTGGCGGCCTCGGGAATCTCGGCCGGGGAGGGCGATCCGGTGGACGGCATCGCCCTCTTCCGGGAGTCGGAGATGCGTGGAAGCCCTTCCCCCACAGCGGTTCTGGCGCTGGGAGGGGAAGGGGGGGAGGGGGCGGCCCGTCTGGCCGTCTCGCCCCGCTCCGGCGCCCTCTTTGCTCTGGAGATGGGCTCCGGGGATCTGGTGGGCTGGTCCGAAGACGCCCTGAACGATTGGCTCGGGAGTGCCGCAACCCCACCGGTGACGGGTCCCGACCGGTCGCATCGTCTGGAAGGGCTGGTCACCCCCGCGCCCGCCGGCGACGACAGTGCGCTCCGCCGCGGCGCCTCCCTCCTGGATGTGAGCCTGGACGGCCGCTTCCTCTTCGTGGCGGACCCCGCCGCACCGGGCAACGAGAGCGTGAAGGTGATCTCGGTGGCACGGCTCTTCGCCGGTGAGGCTACGGTGCCGGAGTTGACCCTCCCCGGTGTGGATCCGGACGAACGGGCGGTGGCCCTGAAGGTGAGCCGCGACAGTCGGTACCTCTACCTTCTCACCCGAAGCGAGGGCGAGGCGGGTCCCCAGGCTCATCTCCGCCGCTTCGAATGGCGGGTCACCGAAGGGGTCCTCACCTCGGGAGGTCGAGGCGGTGTCTGGGGCGGGGAGCCGCTGGACCTGGCGCTGGCCCCCAACGAACGCTGGGCCTACGTGCTGGAGGCGGCACCGGATGAGGAGTCCCGGACCCGGGTGGCGGTGGCCTCGGTGGACGAGGTGGCGTCGGTGTTGGGTGGCGAAGCGGTGAATCCTGTGACGGAACGGCTGAATCTGGCGGGGCAGGGGCGGCTGGGTCGACTCACCGTGCTGGGCGACCGACTCTATGTGGCCGCCGACGATGAGATGGCCGAGGTCCAGCCCGAGCGGGGGCTGGTGGCGGTGCTCGAGGTCCGGGAGGCGGACTGCAGCGAGATCTTCTTTCGCCCTCTCCAGGAGGGGTGCCCCTCCTGTTCCGGCGAGGGCGACCGGTGCGTGGTCCTGGCCCATCTGCCGGGCTACCGCCCGGGGATGCGAATGGTGGAGGCCGATGAGGCCCGGGACGGTGATGCGGTCATCGACAATCGCACCTATCGCCCCCTGGTCTCCAGCACCCGGACCATCACCGACGTGATCCGGTGCATGCTGAATGAGGGGGCCATGGCCGGCACGCCCGGCCCCCGGGGGCCGGCGGGTGCCCAGGGGCAGCAGGGCGAACGGGGGGATCGCGGGCCTCGGGGCCAGCAGGGCCCTGAAGGCCCGGAGGGTCCCCAGGGTCCCCCGGGGCCGGAGGGAGAGCAGGGGCCGGCGGGCGAACAAGGTCCGGCCGGGCCTCCGGGGGAGGACCTGCCCACCACACGGATCGTGGCGCTGAGCTGGACCCATCGTGGGTTCTTCGCCGACGGCACCGGGAACTTCGTGGAAACCCTCATGGGTGATGTGGGGATCGCCCTGGCCTTCGACGCCCCCGTCCTCCCGGAGGGGGTGGTGGAGATCCTGCGGGATCGCGCCGTCTCCGGGAGCCCCGTCTTCGAACTCCTCATCCGGAGTCGGGTGGGGCAGATGGCCTCTCCCTGCTGGTGTCCGGTGCCGGGACTCCTCTGCCTTCCCTTCGACGACTTCTCCCTGGACGGGGAGGGCCGGATCGTGGACGTGTCGGCCCGCCCCCCGGACGACGTCCGGCCTGAGGAACCGGCCCGGGGATTCCAACTGGTCCTCCGCGGGGAAGACCGGGACGCCATGCGTGCCCTGGACTCCATGGCCGATCCCCAGGCCCGCGTCCTCTTCCGCGCCGACTTCGCCCTGGATGTGGAAGGCCGGGCGGTGGATGGCAACCACATCGGAGGCGGCGTCCCCGCCCGCCCCAGCGGCAACGGTCGTGAGGGCGGCACCTTCGAGAGTTGGTTCCGGGTGGAGATCTGACCATGCTGACCCAACCCCGCTTCCTGGTGGTCCCGGTGCCGGGCGAAGGGTACCGCTTCGTCCTCCAGGCCACGAACTCCGCCATCGTCCTGAAGGGCGCCCTCCGGCCCACCCGCGCCGCCTCCCGCGCCGATGTGGCGGCGGTGCGCTCCGCCCTTCTCCCCCAGGACCCCACCTCCCCCCTGGCCACGGTGGTGGGGCGCACCGTCTTCGAACTCGACGAACCGGAGTGCGGTCCCTATTTCGCCGTGGCCAACCGGGAGGGCACCCTCATCGCCTTCTCCGAGTGCTACGCGTCCCGTTTCGGAGCCCGGGCGGCGCTGGGGCGCCTCCAGAACATCTTCCTCCGGGAGCGGGAGGGGGCGTGGACGATCCAGGCGCTGGATCGGGACGCCTTCCAGTCCGCAGACAACTGGCCCGATCCACCGGCCTTCTTCCAGATCCCCGGGACCGCGACACCGCCGGTGGGAGCGGAAGGGGGCTGCGGGCCTGGCGGGGGAGGGCTCTCCCGCCCCCGGTACTTCGATCGGCAGCAGCTCCGGGCGGAGGACCTGACGCTGGAGCAGCAGTACCTGGACCGGCGCCTGCGCCGCCTCACCCGGTATCTCCACGGGTGGGGGATGGTGGCCGGCGGCATCGTCGGGGTGGACGGGGATCGGATGGTGCTGACGGAGGGGTACGGGATCACGCCCCTGGGCGATGAGATCTACATTCCGGCCGGGACGGAGTGGCCGGACTTCCGCGCCTGCCTGGAGGCTCGTTGCGGGATGGGGGGTGGAGGTGGGTGCGAGGATCCCGGGGGAGTGGGCCCCACCCCGCTGGACGGCGGATCGCCCGACGGATCGCCCCCGGGAGAGGAAGGTCCCATCCGAGCCTGGGTCGTGGCCCGCCCCCACACCGCGGTGACCGGCCACGCTCCGTCCTTTCCAGACGACTGCGGACATCCGGGAAATCACACCCGGGTGAATCGGGTGTGCGAGACCTTCCGCCTGGACATGGTCTGCGCCCTGGAGGCACCCCACGCGCCGGACCCACTCCCGTGCGAGGCGGTGCAGGCACTGGTGTGCTGGGGAACCTCCGGGGGGACAGCCGGCACCGGGTACCCCGTAGCCCTTCCCCCTCCCGACGTGCCCGAGGCCCTGAACTACCTGGTCC
>PWZC01000401.1 GCA_003567615.1 Gemmatimonadota bacterium
AATCGGGCAGGGGTGGGAGGAGAAAGGGGATCTCTACGGCGGCCCCTGCGTCGGGGAAGGCCACACGGCGGGCTTCCATCACCTCTCCATCCACAGCCACATCCACCGTGAGGGAATCGGGCGTCGCCTCACCCGTCGGCCCTTCCCCGGGTCGTTCGCCGAACACCACCACCCGCCCCTCCACGGCCTCGCCGGCCGCCACCTGCCGGGGGAGATGGATCGCCGCCACCCCGGCATTGAGGACGGGGGATCCCACCTGTTCGATGCGGAGGGAAACGGGCGTCTCCCGGATGGCGCGCTCCAGGGCGGCCCCGGAGATCCGAAGGGGCGAGACCAGGGTCACCTCGAGGGCGCCCACCTCCCACAGCCGCCTGAGAGCCGGAAGGATCTCAGAGGTGACCGGACGCGCAGGGAGGGAGGTGAGCGTGTCGGTACCCTCGGGCTCGGGCCCCAGAAGGGCGAGTGCGTCCCCGCCCCGGGCCGCCATTCGAAGGCGATCGTCCACCTCCTGGCGAAGAGTCCCGGTCGAGGGTGAAGCGATGTCCAGGGCGCGGGTGCCATCCACCAGGACCCAGGACGAGGACCGGGACCCGACCGTGATCCCGGTCTCTCCGGAGGCCCAGGGAACCGGCAGGTCCGCCAGCAAGAGGACCACGAGAAGGAGCGAGGAGATGCGGAGCCCCAGGAGGAGGCCCCGATGACGGGTCGGCGGTTCAGTCCGAAGATACTGGAGCGAGGCGATCAGGACCGCCGCGACCCCCAGTCCGACGAAGAGAAGGAGCTTCAGTCGTCGTCCACGTTTGCGGTACGATCCGCCGCCTGGGCGGCGGCGAGACGGAGGTCAGGAGCCGAGGGCAGGGTCTCGAGCATGGCGAAGCGGATGCCCCGCATCCCCTCCCACCGGTCCCGGGCATCTGCGGGAATGGGATCGCCCGCCGGAATGTCCACATTGAGCGGATCCACGGCCTGTCCGTTCCGATGCATCTCGTAGTGGAGGTGGGGACCTGTGGCGGTTCCCGTCATCCCCACCGTCCCGATGATCTGCCCCTGCCGCACCCGCCCACCCACACGAACGGACGAGTCGAAGCTGTTCAGGTGAGCGTAGCGGGTCAGGAAGCCGTTGGCGTGGCGGATGTCGACGAGGTTTCCGTAGCCTCCCACCCACTCCCGCCGGGTGACCACGCCGTCGGCCGTGGCCATGATGGGGGTTCCGGTGGGCGCGGCGTAGTCCACCCCGTTGTGGGGACGGTTGATGCCGTACACGGGGTGAAGGCGGTTCCGGGTGAAGACCGACGAAATCCGCCGGTATTCCAGAGGGGCCCGGATGAAGGCCCGCCGAAGCGACTCTCCATCCAGGTCGTAGTAGCCGCCCTCGCCGTCCCCGTGGAGATCGAACCAGATGGCGTGGAGGGGAGTGTCCCGGTTCACCAATTCGGCGGCGAGGATCCGACCCGATCGCATGGATCCGTCGGGGCGCACCATCCGCTCGAAGACGAGGCGGTACGCGTCTCCACTCTGAATCTGACGAGAGAAGTCGAGCTGCCACTGGAAAACCCGATCCATGAGGTCGATGACCCGAGCACGGTCGCCCATGGGCATCTCCCGGAGTTCGGGGTTCAGGACCACCGCACTCCAGAGATCGCGCTCGATGAGTCCCGCCACCATCACGGTGTCGGCCCAGACCGGCGTCTCCACAATGGACGAGTGCCAACCGAACTCGTCGCGCTCGAGGCGGACGAGCTCATCGGGGTTCAGCCCCACATCCACGCCCCGCAGGCCCTCGTCTCCCCGGATCCACCGGAGTACGATCTCGGTGCCGTCCCGCATGCGAGCCGGATTGGCCTGCTCCCGGAAGGCCAGGAGGAGCGAATGCTGCTCCGACGGGGAGAGGTTGGCCCGGGAGAGGATGCCGCCGAAGGTCTGACCCCTGTCCAGCACCTCCACCCGGATGTCCTCCGCCGAGGCCGCCTTCATCACCTCCAGTTCGCCCGCGTCGGGCACGGGATCAGCGAGGAGGGGGCGGAGGACCAGAAATCCGACAGCCAGGGTGGCGACGAGGGCGAGAAGGGGACGGCGGGACCACCTGGGGTCTCTCGGCATGCGTCGTACAGGCTCCGGGTTTCACATGGGTCGGGCCGGTCTCAGTCGAGTTGCCGGCGGATGAACGTCGGGATGTCCAGGTCCCGAAGCGCCCCTCGATCAATGGAGCGCTCCTGCGGGCGGCCCAGAGGGGTCACAGTCTGCCCCTCCGCTCCTGCCACCTTCCGCTGCGGAACCTCGGAAGGTGTACGCGCCGCCGGGGAGGAAGATCCCGTCCGGTTTGGACGACTGGGACGGGCGCTCCGACGGAAATCAGGGCGGATCACCTGCTTGTCCTGTGACTCCTCCCCGGAGTCAAAACCCGTGGCGATGACGGTAACGCGGATCTTGCCCTCAAGCTCCGGATCGTGCACGGCGCCGAAGATGATCTCCGCCTCATCACCTGCTTCCTCATTGATAATCGTAGAGATCTGGGTGACCTCGTCAATAGCGAGGTCCATCCCACCGGTGATGTTGATGAGCACGCCCCGGGCCCCCTGGATGGAGATATCGTCCAGCAGGGGCGAGGAAATGGCCTCCTGCGCGGCCTCCTGGGCCCGGTTCTCCCCTTCCCCGAATCCGGAGCCCATCAGCGCCGGTCCCCGGCAGGACATCACGGTGCGTACGTCGGCGAAGTCCACATTCACCTCGCCCGTCACCCGGATGAGATCGCTGATCCCCTGCGTGGCGTGGAGGAGCACTTCGTCCGCCTTCTTGAGGGCGTCCTTGAAGGTGGTCCCCTTCCCCACCACGGCGAGGATGCGGTCGTTTGGCACCACGATCATGGTGTCCACGGAGCGACGGAGTTCGGCCAGTCCCTGCTCGGCCTGCCGCATCCGCTTCCGGCCCTCGAAGGAGAAGGGTCGGGTGACGATACCGATGGTGAGCGCTCCCATCTCCCGCGCGATCTCCCCGATGATGGGAGCGGCCCCCGTCCCCGTTCCCCCGCCCATCCCGGCGGTGATGAAGACCAGGTCAGCGCCCTCCAGCGCCCGACGTACCTCCTCGTCGGACTCGGCGATGGCCTGACGGCCGATCTCCGGACGAGCGCCGGCCCCCAGCCCCCGGGTGAGCTTCTTCCCCAGCTGCATGGTTATAGCGGCACGGGATGACTTGAGCGCCTGGGCGTCGGTGTTGGCGGAGATGAACTCCACCCCTTCCAGATCCTCGTCCACCATACGGTTGACGGCGTTACCGCCGGCGCCGCCGACCCCCACCACCTTCATGCGAGCGTTCTGGACGGGGCTTTCTTCGAATTCAAAGATCATCATGGGGTCTCCTCCCGGGAACAGGGTTGCAAGAACCTACAAGCAGGGGTCGGGGGTTCGGCAAGGGGGGGCGCGGCACATCAGAAGAACTCCCGGATCCAGGCGCCCACTCGGGAGATCACATTGGAGGAGAGCGTCGAGGCGCCCTCCCCCGTCTCATGGACCCGATCCACCCCGTGGAGGCACAGTCCGGTGACGGTGGCGAACCGGGGACGCTGAACGGCCTCGGCCAGCCCGGAGATGCCCTCCCACGGGATCCCGATGCGGACCGGGGCCGTGAAGACATGACCGGCCATCTCCAGGGTGCCCGGGAGCGACGCGCTTCCACCGGTCAGCACCACCCCGGCGCTGAGACGGTCCGCCATACCCACCGCGTTCAGCTCGTGCTGCACCATCCCGAAGATCTCGTCCAGGCGCTGCTCCACGATATGGGCGATGAGCTCCCGGGCCACGTGGCGGGTCTGACCCGGGGCCGGGCCGGGAAGGGGGACCGTCTCCTGCGGGTCCACCAACTGAGCGAAGGCGACGGCGTGCTCTTCCTTGGCCCGCTGAGCCTCGGCAAAGGGGATGGAAAGCCCCTTCACCAGATCGTTGGTGATGGTGTCCCCGCCGACGGGGAGGACGGCGATGTGGCGGATCTTCCCCTCGTAGAAGGCCGCGATCTGCGTCGTGGAGGCGCCCACCTCCACCATGGCCACCCCCACCTCCTTCTCATCCTCGGTGAGCACCGCCCGGGCCGTGGCCAGGGGCGACAGCACCAACGACTGGACCCGGTAGCCGGCGCGGACCACGGCCTTCTTCAGATTCATGGAGGCGGACGCGGCGGCCGTGACCAGGTAGACCTCGGTTTCCAGGCGGGTCCCGGTCATCCCCACCGGGTCCTTCAGCCCCCGCTGTGAGTCCACCATGTACTCCTGCGGGATGGCGTGTAGGAACTCCCGGTCGGCAGGGAGCGCCACGGCCCGCGCCACCTCGTGGACCCGTTCCACGTCGGAGCGGCTCACCTCGTCGCCGCTGATGGCCACCCCCCCCATGGAGCTCCGGGCCTTCACATGCACACCGCTGATGGCGGCCCACACCCGGTCCACCGATGTCCCGGCCATGAGCTCGGCCTCCTTCATGGCCTGGCGCACGGACTCGGTGGTCTGCTCGATGTGGGTGACCACCTCGCGCCGAACCCCGGCGGTGCGGGACTGGCCCACGCCCAGCACACGGAGGGCGGGGCGCCGTCGGCCCTCCGACTCCAACTCTCCGATGACGGCAGAGGTCTTGGTAGTTCCCACATCCAGTCCGGCGATGAGTCGGGATCGCATCAGGGCATCCCTCCGGCATCGGCGAATCGGACGATCACGCGTCCGTCGAAGCGCAGATCCACCGCCTCGGGCGCCTGGTCGCTCCCCTCCCGGGCGTGCTCCAGGATCCGGAGGCTCCGACGAAGGTGCTCGGGGGGGGCCGCACCCCGGTAGTGGATCATGGCCCGGGGTTCAGTGAGCCGGAGGAAGAGGTCTCCCTCGGCGTCCATGCCCAACTCGGAGACCCGGGCCATGAAGCCAGGATCGGATTCGGACAGGCGAGCCGCCTCCCGGGCCAGGTCCCGGGCCTGCACCGGGTCGCCTCCCGCGCCGTCCCTCCCGACGAGAGAGGTGGTGATCAGAAGGGGAAGATCCAGTCGGTGGAGGGTCGGATCCACCGGGAGCCGCCGGCCCTCCCCATCCACCGGGACCAGCACCGGGATCGGACGAAGCGCCACGGGACGGCGTTCCACCACGGCCACCTGCAACCCGCTCGGGAGCCGACGGTGGATGGTGACGTCCTCGACCAGGGCATGGCGTCGGATGCGAGCGGCCCACGTATCCAGCTCCCCCCAGATGGAGG
>PWZC01000191.1 GCA_003567615.1 Gemmatimonadota bacterium
CCGGGACGAAGGGGTGGCGCCACCCGGATATTCACCCTCGGATCCTGCTGGCAGAGGAGGTGATGCCGGCGTGTTCCGGTATAGGCGTAACTGGCGGCGATCCACTCGAAGGGGATGCGCCCCTGGAAGACTCCTACGCCACCGGAGATCTGGGTGAACCCTCCCCCCACGTCGCCCCGCCAGTTGATCCCGATCCGAGGCGACACCGTGAGGGACTGGGGAAGGCGGGTGTTGTCGATGCCAAGGGTCTCCAACAGGAGGGGATTGGGATCCACTGCGCGGGGAAAGGCGGTGCGGTCCAACCGCGCCCCGAACCGGATGGTCAGATCCGCTCTGGGGGTCCATTCGTTCTCTCCGTAGAGACTCCATTCCCGCACCGGGAATCGCTCCACCCCATCGGCCAGCCCCTCGGCCGACGTCATGATCTCGTAGGTGAAGGGTTCGTTCCCCCGGAGGTCCCACAGATTGTCGAAGTCGTAGCGTCCCAGCGAACCGGGAAGATTCAGGTGGCGAACCTCGAAGTGCCGGAACGCACCCCCGAACGCCAGATGGTGGGCTCCCAGCGAACGGGATACCTCGTTGCGGACTTCCACCAGGTCCTGGGCCAGCTCCAGGGCATGGGCCGAGGATTCGCCTCCCATCCGGATGGTCCGGTTCAGGAAGAGATCGCCCTCCGTCCCCCAGATGCGCACGTCTACCTGGGGAAGCGGTGAGGCTGGAAGGGCCGACTCGCGGTTTCCCTGGTGCTGCACGCTGAACTGATTCCCCCAGCCGGTTCGGCTTCGGAGGGAAAGCTCCACCCCGGTGAGGAGGGAACTTCGACGCCACCGGGTCCCCGCCGACGACAATCCGTACGGACCTAGCGGCCCGCGATTGGGCGACAGATCCTCCTCGGACCAGGCACCCATGTGCCGCACCGTGAGGGAGCGGTTCTCCGACCAGTGATGGTCCAGACGGGCGAAGGTATTGCCCATCCGAGTAGTGAGGGTATGACTCCTGGGGGTTCCGGACTCGGCACCGAACACCTCGCCCAGGAGACGTGCCGCTTCGGCCACCGAGTCGGGAATCAGTCGAAGACGTCCGACCTCACCCTCTCCCAGGTTCAGGCCCAGGGGAGGGCGTCGCTCCTCCTCGAACTCGCCGGCCACGAAGAGGTGGGTGCGATCCAATCGGAGCGGCCCCCCGGCCGAGAACCCGGCCAGCGCCTTTCGGAAGTCCGGGGTATTCACCGAGATGCCGTCCACATCCAGCGGACCCAGGAGCCATTCGTGACGCCCCATGGCAAAGACGTTGGACTCCCACGTGTTGGTTCCGGCCCGGGTCACCGCCTGCAGGAGCCCGCCCTGGAAGCCGGACTCCCGGACGTCGAAGGGGCTCGCCGCCACCCGGAACTGAGCCACCGCCTCAAGCGGGAGAAGCTTTCGCCGCGCCTCCGGAAGATCACCCCGGGGAAAGCCGGAGTTCTCCTGCAGGAGAAGCCCGTCCAGTTGGAAGGCGTTCAGCCGGTCATTCTGTCCGGCCACCGACACCCGCCCGCCCTCCCGATGGACCAGGGGAGAGCGCTCGGCCAACTCGAGGATGTCCCGGCTCAGCGTGGGGTGGAGGGCGATGGAAGCCTCGTCGGAGATATGGGCAACACCCATCCGGCCCACCGAGATACCCAGCCCGGAACGGGCCTCCACCTCTACCCCCTCAACCTCCACAACCGCCGTCCGCACCTCCACGTCAACGCGCAGGTGCTCCCCCGAAAACAGCCGAATCCCTTCCAACTCCTCGTCTTCCAGACCGATCCGGGATACGACGACCCGGTACGGTCCCCCTGGGCGCAGGTTGGGAAGGCGGTACCGCCCCTCCCCATCGGTGAACACCGAGGCGGCTGCGCCCGTCAGGTCGTGTACGACCCGGACCTGGGCGCCGGCCACCGGGGCCCCGTCGGTCAGTGTGACGCGCCCCCCCAACGACGACGACGCTCCCGCCTGCGCGGAAAGCTCGGCCCCGGTGAGGGCCAGGACCAGGGCACCCAGCCATGCACATGTGGCGGACACGAAACGGCGCTGCCTTCGCCTCCGGGGCTCCCTGGCCTTCACCGGGCCGACCCCACGACGAAGCTGAAGGTCAGAAAACCCACCAACGTCACCATCCGCCGCCAGCCAAAGGGCTCCCCTTCCAGTACATCCCGTCTCGTGGAGACGACCACGGCCCCACACCGCCGGGCCAGATCATCGGCGAACTCCCCGGGAAGCTCGGAGAGGCGGCGGTATACCTCCACAGACTCCACCTCATTAAGCGATACCAGGTCGTCCACGGACCCACCGAACAGGGGCGAACGTATCCCGTCCACGTAGACGGACGGCTGACAGTTCCGTTGGGGGTTCAGGAACAAGCCGGCCCCGCCGGCCCCCTGCCCACCGCCTCGGATCTGGACCCCGGGCATACGCGCCAGGAGATGCGTGAGGCGACTGGCACGAGACTCCTCGATGGCCTGACGGTCAAAATGGGTCCCGAGTCCGACCCGCTCCATCCACTCGATTCGGTCGCGGGTACCCGCCAACGGTCCATCCCGGCGTCCCGACACCACAATGGGATCCAGGGGAATCGCATCCACGCTGAGCTGGATCACCACCTCGTAGAGCATCCCCTCACCCTCCACCTCCACCTCCACCCCCCGCTCCCTGTAGGCCACGTGACGAACAGAAAGTGCGTACGTACCCGGAGAAAGGCCCTCAAAGCGGAAGCGACCTTCGGCGTCGGTGACCCGACTGACCCCGGTGCCCGCCAGGAGTACCGTGGCAGCGGCGATGGGCTCCCGGGATCCGGCGTCCACCACCGTCCCCACGATGCGGGAGCCGTCCGGGCCGGCCTGTTGTGCCGGAAGCAGCGCCGGGTGAAGCACCAGAAGAGCCAGGAGGCCGAGGGTCGCTGCGCCGGCGCGGGACATAGGGGACTCTCCTCAGGAACCGTGTCAGGTCTGGCGGCTCGGTAGAACGAGCCTGGGGGAGAAGGAAAGGCGAGAACGCATGGCACGGTCAGGGAATGAGGAAATAGCCACCGAGGGAAATCATCCGCGGATCCGACTCCATTCCGAACCGGAGCGCCACCTGGCTCCCCACCCGCAGCACGAAGCCCACCACCGCATTGGCTCGGTTTCCACTCTTCTCTGGGTCCTCCACCAGGAAGCTGAACTCCTCCGCCACATCCACGAACTCCACAAACCGCGTCCGTTGCGCAAGACCGCCTCCCATCAGCAGAGCGAAATCGGGATTCAGAGCCAGAAGAATCCCGGCGTTGAAGACGGTCCACTCGTCCTCCTTTCGCAGACGGGAAATCCCCGGTCCGAACGCCACTGGGTCTTCCACGAAGGACGGCTCGTCGCGCAGTGTTCCCCACGTGGTCTTCCCTTCCCCGAAGAGGCCGAGTCGGCGCTGGGACGGGAAGAAGAGCACGCCAGCCCCAGCCGCGGCGTCGGGGATCACCCCCGTGTACCCGACTCCCAGAAGCCGGCCGTCTCCGAATCCGATTCCGGGAGTTCTCTGGACCTGAGCGTCCACCGACATCGCCGGCAGTAGAAGAGCCAGCACTGCGAGGAACCGGACGACCATCGATCGGTACCAACACACGCTAGGATTCATGTGCACTCCCCGGAAAACATGCTGGTGAACGTTCGAGCCGTTGGAGCATCCGCTCCTCGCCCATCCGAACCCCGTTTCAGGTAGCAGGTTTCCCATGAACGCCAGGCTTCGCTGGACCCTGATGGCATCAATTCTCCTGTTCCTGTCGGCTTGCATCCAGAAGCCCACCGTGCCCGAGCCGGACCGGGACGAGCCGGATCCGCCCGACGACTCGGGGCCCACCGCTCTTCATGGTGAGCCCCTCCCCGGTCAAAGCATTCCGGGCGGTCTGAGCCTGTCGTTCCTGATCTGATTCATTTCTCCTGAGAGGCCATCTTTCAGGGACCCACCGAGCGGATTCCGGTGGCCAGGGACGACCGGATGTCATCGGCAATGGTCGATGCATAAGCACGAAACTCCGTGGTCACCGGCCCCTCTGATTCCCAGTCTCCGCCATCCCGGGTCATCTGAACCATGTTCTCGGCTCGGATTCGGACCGTGTACATGTCCTGGCCTTCAGGATTCCTGGTCCGGGGGCGCGCTTCGACCACGAAGCGGGTCTGTGCCATCTCGATTCCCGCCTCCTGTTCGTCCTCGAACGGGATCCGCTGCCGCCAACGAGTCGTGATGTAGATGTTGGGCGGCCCATCCTGTCGCTCGATGTCGTACTGGTAGTTCCTCAGGACCTGGACGGACTTGTCCATGGCGTCCCTGGGTGTGGCCACCCCCAGGTCCCACGTCATGCCCCGACTCCCCCCGGCTCCCGCCGAGGCGCACCCGGCCAGCAGTAGGACGAAGGCGAGTAGGAGACCCACTACCGGCCCACGCCATGGTGCCGTCCTCGTTCCAATGAGCTGTCTCTTCACAGTACCGTCTCCTGTTCTGATCCGCTGACTGTTTCATCCCTCCCCAGTAATGGTAACCACCGGAAAGAGAAGCGATCCCTGGTCCAGGAGACGGATCCGCCGGACCAACCCCGGGGACCATCGCCCGAAAACAGGAACGGTGGCCGGCCTCGCCTGAGACCGGGCCACCGTGAAAGCCCTGTTCTCCCGGCCACCGTCGACCGCCCGACCCCAGGGGGTCGGACGGTCGTGGTAGACGTGATTCAGGTGGAGACGTCAGTTCTCCATGCACCCGGTGGCCGGCGTGGCGGCGCCACCCAGGTCACCCCCGAAGGTGTAGTTGGGGATGCCCAGCTGCTCCAACTCAGCCCCTGGAATGGGCCAGTGCAGCGGGGTTCCACAGATCAGGTCACCCCACCCCCGACGCTCGGCGAAGACCAGACCACCCTGGGTATACGCAACCTCGATAAGCTTCTCGTACTTGAGATACTCGAACGCCTCATCCAGGGAGATGGTGGTGGGGAGGGGCTCCATCCCCCCGTTGCCCACCCGGGAGTTGTTGATGAGCTCAACCGCCGCCGCGATTCCGGCATTCCCCTGGGTCCGAAGGATCGCCTCGGCCCGGAGCAGGTCCATCTCCGGGCGGGTGAAGACCGGCATTTCACCTCGGAATGCCGTGGCCCGGTGATAGGCGAAGCGCTCCTGGTGATAGAGCGACTGGAAGTAGTTCCCCCGAGCTGCCTGGAAGGGAGACCCGGTCATGC
>PWZC01000129.1 GCA_003567615.1 Gemmatimonadota bacterium
CCGCTTCGGGAGGTACTCCGGATCTTCTACGAACACGGGGGACGCGTGGTGGACTCCTCGCCTATGTACGATCCGGCCGAGGAGCTTCTGGGCCGCATCGCCAGGGAGCTGGAGTTGGTGGACGATCTCTGGGTGGCCACCAAGGTCTGGACCGAGGGCCGCGACGAAGGCATCGCCCAGATGGAGCAGTCCCTCTCCGAACTCCGGCGTACGAACATCGAGTTGATGCAGGTCCACAACCTCCTGGATGTGGAAGTCCACCTGAACACACTCGAGGAATGGAAAGCCCAGGGCCGATTCCGGTACATCGGCATCACCAACACCTCGGCCCAACGCTACCCCGCCGTCGAGGCGCTCCTGGACGACGAGCGCCTCGATTTCGTGCAGATCAACTACAGCCTCGCCGAGCGTGAATCGGCAGAGCGCATCCTACCCATGGCCATGGAGCGCGAGATCGGGATCGTCACGGCCCGTCCCTTCGCCGGGGGCCGGCTCTTCCAGGCCGTCCAGGGCCAGACTCTCCCCGACTGGGCCTCCGAGTTCGACTGCACCAGTTGGGCGCAGTTCTTTCTCAAGTACATCGCCTCCCATCCGGCGGTGACCTGCGCCATCCCGGCGACCTCGAATCCGGATCACATGCGGGACAACATGGGAGCCGCTGCGGGTCGCCTCCCCGACGAGGCCATGCGGCGCCGTATGGAGCAGGTGTTCGACGCGCTCTGACCCAGCCGGAGTCCCGGCAGGACCCTGACGGACGTCCCGTTTGCCTGCCCCGGAATGGCCATCTACCTTCCACCGGGGGATTTGTGAGGTCGTCCATCCCCTTCGCTCGGATTCTCGTTCCACCTTTCAGGATCAGACCCCCATGCCGAAGATCACCCTGCCCCTTCTCCTGGGATTCATCCTTGCGGGATGGATCCTGGCCGCCCCCCTCTCGGCGCAGCAGTCGGAACCCGGCACAGGGGAGTCCGCTTCCCTGGTGGACGCAGCCTCCCTGGAGGCTCGTGTCCTGAGCTCCCAGCATCCCGCCGAGGCCCTCCGCGCCGACGTGCAGTCTCTGCTGGCCACCGAAGAGGCTCGAACGATCGCGGACGAGCACGGTCTCGACCTGGCTCGGGCGAGTGGAGCCGTGGCCACCCTCTCGGATTCCGAGATCGAGGCGACGGCGCCGCTGGTGGAAAAAGCGAAGGAAGCTCTGCAGCAGGGGAGGACCATTACCATCAGCGTGTATACGGTCATCATCATTCTCCTGCTGCTCATCCTCATCACCTGATGAGGCCAGGCCGGATCCGGTCCCAGGCCTGATCCCATCGCCATCCGGAACGTGCTCCGACACCTGCCTCTCGGGGTACTTTTCCTCACCGCACCCTGGACCTTGGCAACACCGGGTCTCTCCCAGACCCCATGTCACCACATGGACAGGCAGGTGGTGAAGGCTGTGGAAGCGGTGAACCAGGGCCGTGTCCGGGAAGGGGAAGAAATCCTGGAGAGCGCCCTGGACCGTTGTCCGGACCACCTCGGGGTCCTCAGGGAGTTGGCGGGTCTGCGCTTTCGGCAGACCCGCTGGGTTGACGCCGAAGCGTTGGCCCTTCGAGCAGCGTCGCGGGCACCCGACGCCGAGTGGCCGTGGGATGTGGCCGGCTCGTCCCGTTACCTGGCCCAGGATCGGACCGGAGCCCTCAAGATGTGGAATCACATCGGGCGCCCCCGGGTCCGGAACGTGGAGCTCCGCTGGGCGGACACGCAGCGGACGGCGCCCTCCCGGCACCTGGGCCTGACCCCCGGCGATGTCCTCACTCCGGGCCACCTCGCCCGCGCGGAGCGTCGTCTCATGCTCACCCCGGCCGTCACCCGGGCCCGGGTGGACTACCGACCGCTCCCAGGCGGTGGCGCCCAGGTGGACGGCCACCTCCTGGCCGGGCCGCGCCATCCTCTCGTTCGATCGGAGTGGCCCGGCCACCTGGCACGGGCCCTGACCAGGTCGTTCTCACTGGTGGGCATGGCCCCGGGCGGCGCCGCGGTTCAGGTGCGGGCCGCCGGCCACTACGGGGGGTGGGGACAGGAGGTCCGCACCGGCGTTCAGCACTCCCTCCCCCTCAGCCATGGTGCGGTGGACTGGAGCATTTCCTGGGCCGCCACCGAGCTTCCCCTGGCCGACACCGTGGGGAGATGGGAGCGGACCTCCGCCGCCGTGGGTCTGCGACGGTGGGAGACGTCCACGGTCCAGACTCACCTTCAGTTCGGGGCGGATCGCTGGGACCGGGAAGACCTGATGATCCGTGCCGGCGGGGGTCTCCTGGTGGCCGGTAGAGGGGACAGTCCCACCTGGATCGGAGCCGCAGCCCAGGGCTGGCGAGACGCACAGGGAGACCGGCATTTCGGGCGCGTGTCCGTGGCCACCCAGGGAGCCTGGGGCCAACAGTGGCAGTTGGAGGTCCGGTCCGGAGCCGACTTTCTCTCCAGCCAGGCCCCGGTCCATCTCGGTCCTCGTTTTGGTGCCGATCCCTCGGTCGATCACCTCCTCCGATCCCGGCAGGTCGTCCGCCTGTCGGAATCCCCTGGCGGAGGGAGGTGGATCCACGGAGGTGCCGAGCTCCGGCGCTGGTGGTCAGCGGGAACCACCCTTCACCTGGGGTTCGGAATATTCGGCGAGGGGGTCACGGGTGCGGTCCGGGGCGGGGCGCTGGGGGCAGGGGTACGGTTGCGGCCCAGGGGTTCGGGAAGCTGGATCCGGGCTGACTGGGCCTCGGATCCGTCCACCGGTGGCCATCGCTTCTCCCTGGGGATGGCAAGCACCTGCGGACTGGGTCGGCATCTACCCTTCTCCCTTCCACCCTGCACGGTCACACCGTAATTCAGGGGGTGTGCCCTGCTTGGTCCCCGGATTCATCCACAGGCACCTCCACCGGCACTTCCACCGGTTCATCCACAGGCACCTCCACCGGTTCATCCTCCGGCTCCTCCTCTCGCACCGGAACCTCCAGCGGCGTCCGGATCACCAGCCGGTCGCTCCGGTTTCGGGAGCTCGCCATGAGGTGGGGCGGCCGCTGGAAGGGCTCGGTCCCCAGGAGTTCGGCGGGACGGAGGTGCTCTTCCACCACACCTACCCGAAGGACCTCCAGGTCGTCGGGGACCTCCACGTCCACCACCAGGCCGTTGCGGGGAATTCCCTGGTGGGTGACGCGGGTCACCGGACGTCGAGCCCCGGGCCGCTGCGCAGGGCCGGCAGGAACGCGGGCTCCATCAACCGCCACCACGGTAATGAATTCCTCGTCGTGATCCAGCACCAGGGTGACCAGTTCGGCGCCGATCCCGGAGGAGATCCTGAGCCGGATCGTCCGGGCCAGCATTCCCGGCACCGTCTCCACCATCTCCACCACCGGGACCGGTAAGTCCTCGGCCCCGGCCGGCTCGGCGAGGTAGCTTCCGGGAAGGAGGAAGGGATCACCGGCAAGCACTTCATCGAAGGGGCCGAAGCGATCCCGTGCCCACGCCAGCCCGGGGTCGTCCCGGGTCAGCCACCACGCCGGGCCCTCGTCCCGATCCGACGCCGATCGATCCAGCGCGTAGAGAAGGGTGGAGGGAAGCGGGCGTTCCGGTGACGGTCCCGCCTGCAGGATTCCCACGCCCAGAAGCCCCCCGGCAGCCACCAGCCCAGCCGCCGGCGCCCACCAACGGTTCGGCTCACCGAGCCCGTCCAACGCCGGGACCAGGCAGGCCAGCCCCAGCCCCACCAGGAGGGCCAGGGGAACCACCATGTGGAGGCCCATGGCCACATGGATCCCCTGCACCAGGGGAACGAGAAGGGCCAGCACACCCAGAGAGAGGAGGAGGACCAGGATCCGGGACCAGAGGGCGGGGTGAGCGTGCACCCCTCCCCCATGACCCAGTGTCAGCGCTGCCACGGCAAGCGTCCCGGCCAACGCCGGAATCTGGAGATCCAGCGCCCCCAGGGGGACGAACAGGGCCGCCGCCACCGAAGCCAGGACCGGGATCAGGAGGGCGCCGGCCGCCAGGGGGGCCACGCCGGAAAAGCGCCGGGCCAGCCCCACCAGCGCCGTGGTTACCGCCCCACCGGCCATGACCAGGGCCAGCAGATACCATCCGTCACCGTAGAAGGCCGGCACCAGCCACCCGTATTCCGGGTGGAACCGGGGAAGCCACTGCATCAACCCCCACCCGGCCAGGGCCATGAGACCGCCGGCCACCACCGTCACCCCGGTCCCCAGCGCCACACCCCAGAAGGGAGCCCCGGCGCGGAGGAGGATCGCCACTGAAGCGGTCCACAGAAGGAGTATGGCGGCGGAGACGGGAAGGGCGAGACCCTGGGGGTAGGCCAGGATTCCCACCATGGGAACCGTCACATAGACCAGGTCCGGTGCATTCACAGACGAGAGGTCCCTGCCACCCAGTTCCCGGGTGATTCCCAGGAGCCGCATACCCATGTGCTGCAGCGTGGCCTCCTCCACATTGGCCGCGATGTCGGTGGGCTGGTGGTAGACCTCGGCCCCATCGATGGCGGCGAAGTTCAGACCCTGGATTCCGACCTCGCGAAAGGCCGTGAAGTCGGTGTCGTTGGGCAGCCTCCGGTACAGCTCCACCGAGAGGGATCCCGCCAGAGGTCGGGGGTCGCCGGCCCGCATGGCCTCCACGATCCACCCGTTGTCCGCTCCCGTCTCGAACATGTAGACGGGCCCGGCCGACCCCCGCATCTCCGCCGACAGGACCACCGCCACGTCGTCCATCCAGGGGTGCTCCGCCACAAAGGCCCGGGCCCCCAGGAGCCCGATCTCCTCCGCGTCGGTGATGAGTACGATGACATCGTTGTCGAGGGGAGGACCGGCCTGCAGAGCGCGAACCGCCTCCACGATGGCCACCACCCCGAGTCCGGCGTCGGCAGCGCCATGGGAGAGGGGCACGCCGTCGTAGTGGGCGGTGAGAACCACCGCGCCGGTGGAGGCCTGGCCCGGAACACGAGCCACCACGTTCCGAACGGTCACGGCCCGGGCACCACTGTCTGCGCGCCGCATCGAGACACTCTCGTGGATCTCCGGCTCCAGCCCCAGGTCCTCCAGCCAGCTTACCACAAGCTCCCGGGCCCGGGCGTGCTCCGGCGACCCCACGGGACGGGGCGCCCGGGCCAACTCCACCAGATTGGAGAGGGCTCTGGAAGAGGAGAAGGCCGTATCCGGGGCATTGGCCGGGACCGGAGA
>PWZC01000455.1 GCA_003567615.1 Gemmatimonadota bacterium
GCAACCCCCTTCCGCCCAAAGGTGATGGGGTGCGGAGCGCTCCACAATCCGATTCCTGTGACCGCGCCGCCCGGATTCGTTGACACCCCCTCGCGGGCTTCCCTAGCTTGCGAGGGTCATGCCGGCCGGCCCTTGCCGGACGGTCCGACGTTCCGGCGCCTTCGCAGCCGTCGCACCGGATCCCATTCCGCCCTTCTCCCAGCCCCGAATCCATTGACCCTGAACGAGCGCATCACCCTCATGGACGAGGCGGCCGTCGAGCGGGCGCTGGGCCGAATGTCCCGTGAGATCGTGGAGTTGAACGAGGGGACGGAGGGCCTTGTGATCCTGGGGATTCGCCGACGGGGCGTGGAGCTGGCCCAGCGGATCCAGGCCCTCATCGAAGCCGAGGCGGGAACTCCGATCGCCTCGGGTGCCCTGGACATCACCCTCTACCGGGACGACCTCATGGAGGTAGGGCCTCGCCCGGTGGTGGGCGAGTCCAATCTTCCCCTCACCGGGGTCGATGATCGGTGCGTGGTGGTGGTGGACGACGTCCTCTTCACCGGTCGTACCACGCGGGCGGCCATGAACGAGCTCATGGATTGGGGGCGGCCGGCCCGCATCCTCCTCTGCGTCCTGGTGGACCGGGGCGGGCGGGAGCTGCCCATCCAACCCGACGTGGTGGGGCGGACCGTGAGCGTGCTGTCGCGGCAGGAGGTGGAGGTACTGGTTCCGGAGGAGGACGGCCGGCTCTCCGTGGAACTGGTTCCCCGAGCGAGGGGGGAGGCGTGAGTCGAATCTCGTCGCCGCTGGGCAAGGACCTCATCGGGCTCGAGCCTCTGACCGCCGAGCAGATCCGGGCCATCCTGGACACGGCGGAGCCCTTCAAGGAGATCTCCGAGCGACGCATCAAGAAGGTCCCGGTGCTTCGGGGGAAGACCATCGTCAACCTCTTCATGGAGCCTTCCACCCGCACCCGCATCTCGTTCGAGTTCGCCGAGAAGCGGTTGAGTGCCGACACGGTCAATATCTCCGCTTCCGGTTCCTCGGTGGTGAAGGGGGAGACGCTGGTGGATACGGCGCGGAATCTGGAGGCCATGCGCATCGACATGGTGGTGATCCGCCACGGCGCATCCGGGGCTGCCCGCTTCCTGGCGGATCGGATCCCGTCCAACGTCATCAACGCCGGAGACGGATCCCACGAGCATCCCACCCAGGCGCTCCTGGACCTCCTGACCATCCGGGATCACCGGAAGCGTCTTGCGGGTCTCCGGGTCTGCATCGTGGGTGATGTGCTCCATTCCCGAGTGGCCCGTTCAAATATCTTTGGCCTCCTCAAGCTGGGAGCCGAGGTGGGTGTCTGCGGGCCCCGGACGCTGGTCCCCGCCGGGATCGACGCCCTGGGGGTGGAGCGCTTCAACCGCATCGAAGAGGCCATCGAATGGGCCGATGTCCTGAATGTCCTGCGGCTGCAGCTCGAGCGAATGCGGACCGGCTACGTGCCGTCGCTGCGTGAGTACAATCGGTTCTTCGGCGTCACCACCCCGCGCCTCGAGCGGGCGCCCCGGGATATTCTCATTCTCCACCCGGGACCCATGAACCGTGGGGTGGAGATCGATTCCGACGTGGCGGACGGACCTCAGTCGGTCATCCTGCACCAGGTCACCAACGGGGTGGCGGTGCGGATGGCCGTACTCTATCTACTGGCCGGCGGAGCCCCGGAGCGGGCCGAGGCGGCAAAGACGGGAGGGTTGGGATGACGGATGGGGATGGGGGGGGGCCGGTGCTCCTTCAGGGTGGACGGGTGGTGGACCCGGAGCAGGGCATTGACGGCATCCGCGACGTTCTCCTGGCCGACGGCCAGATCGCGGCGCTGGGGTCGGAGCTGGAGGCGCCGGAGGGGGTCGAGGTGGTGGACTGCCGGGGGAAGGTGGTGCTTCCCGGCCTCATCGACGTCCACGTCCACCTCCGGGAGCCGGGGGGGGAGCACAAGGAGACCATCGCCACCGGCGCGCGGGCCGCGGCGGCAGGCGGGTTCACTGCCGTGTGCGCCATGCCCAACACCGACCCGGTCATCGATTCGCCGGCCACGGTGGGGTTCGTGGCGGCAGCGGGGAAGGCGGCGGGGGCGAGCCGGGTCTATCCGGTGGGGGCCCTCTCCATCGGGCAACGCGGGGAACAACTCACCGAGATCGGTGAGCTGGTGGAAGCCGGGGCCGTGGCCATCACCGATGACGGGCGACCTGTCATGGATTCGGGGCTCATGCGCAGGGCCCTGGAATACAGCCAGAGCTTCGACATTCCCGTGGCGGATCACCCGGAGGACCTGGGGCTTTCGGGGAAGGGGGCCATGAACGAAGGTGTGATTTCCGCTCGGCTCGGGATCCAGGGAAAGCCCAACGCCTCCGAGGACGTTCACATCCTCCGGGACCTCCTGGTGGCCGAGCTCACCGGCGGACACATCCATCTCCAGCACGTGTCTACCCGGCACGGCGTCCGGGCCATCCGGGATGCCAAGGCGCGGGGAGTCCGCGTCACCGCCGAAGCGACTCCCCACCATCTTCTCCTCACCGACGAGGCGGTGGAGGGGTATCGAACCGAAGCCAAGATGAACCCACCACTCCGCACGGAGGAGGACCGCCTGGAGGTGGTGGCCGGGTTCCTGGACGGGACCCTGGATACGCTGGCCACGGACCATGCGCCCCATCACTACGATGAGAAGGAGCAGGCCTTCGACGATGCGCCCTTCGGCGTGGTGGGGCTCGAGACCAGCGTCGGTCTCATCCTGACCCACTTCGTGCACGAGGGACGGATGGATCTGAGCACACTGGTGGATCGGATGAGCCGGGCACCGGCCCGGGCCTTTCGCCTTCCCGGTGGAGATCTGAAGGTGGGAGGACCCGCCGACGTGACGATCCTGGATCTGGAGGCGGAGTGGGTGGTGGATCCCTCGGCCTTCCTGTCCCGGAGCCGGAACACGCCCTTCGCGGGGTGGCGTCTCCGGGGGTGCCCTGTGCGGACCATTGTAGGAGGCCGGACCGTCTGGACGCACGGGAGCTGATCGGGCGGTTCGAGGTTGCCGGGTCCACATTCCGGTTGCGGTGGGAACACGCGAAAGGAGCCTCGGTGATCGTGGTCACCGAGGCTCCTTTCGCTCATTCGGCGCCGGTGCTCACGCGGCGGCGCTGAACGGATTTCCAGGACGTGTCAGCCCTGATGCAACTCCTTCACCCGGCGCTGCAGACGGCTCTTCATTCGAGCCACCTTATTGGGGTGTAAAAGCCGCCTGCGGGCGGCTCTGTCCAGGAGGGACTCAGCCTCCCGGAGACGGGTCTGGGCCGTCTCCGCATCCTCGGCCTGCCGGACGCGCTTGACGGCGGTCCGGAGACGGGAACGGGCTACCCGATTGCGAGCGGCCCACTTCTGGCCCAGCTCCATGCGCTTCTTGGCACTCTTGATGTTCGGCATTCCGACCTCGGATACGTCTGTGAAAACGGCGATAGACGGCAAAGATATCCTGGCGTGGCCTGGAGATCAATGCCCCCGGTCCTCAATCCTTCCTCCGTCGCCTTGCTCCCCATCGCGGGGTCCGGGTAGCTTCCCACCATGGGTTTCCTCCTTCCTTCCGGATTCTGCCACGGCCGATGGCGTGAACCGCGGACCGCCGCCCCGGCCGTTCGGCCGCGGGTCGTGACTGGGGCCCCGGCCCCCAGCCCGGCCCCGGCACCCACCGCCGGGAATCCGGCAGGGAGTGACGAATGAACGGCGTCGAGAACTCCGACGCCCCCTTCATGGTGGAGTTGGAGCGCTTCCAGGGCCCACTCCATCTGCTGCTGCACCTGATCCGGGAGCAGGAGTTCGACATCTTCGACATTCCCATCCACAACATCACGGACCAGTTCCTGGTGGCGGTGAAGGGGATCGGGGCCGGTCAGTTGGATTCAGCCGGCGAATTCCTGGAGATGGCGGCGACGCTGATCCGGATCAAGGCGCAGATGCTCCTGCCTCGGCCGGTGGAAACGGACGGGGAGGATCCTCGAGCCGAGTTGGTGCGGCGGCTCCTGGAGTACGAGCAGATCCGGGAGATCACCCAGCGAATGGAGCGGGCCGAGGCCGAACGCGCCCGGCGCCGTCCGAAGGGCTACCTGGAGGACCGTCCCCGCCCGTCTCCTGAGGAACTCCCCCTGGAGACCACCTGGGAGGAGGTCCTGGCCGCCGCGATGGGCGTCAAGACCCCGGAGCCGGTGGATCGGGAGCACCGGGTGACGCCTCGCACCGTCTCCATGGAGGAGAAGGCCATCCTCATCCTGGATCGTCTGAGCCGAGATTCCGGGGTGGAGTTCGGATCGCTCCTCACCTCCGTCCAGGACGACGTCCAGCGGATGCACGGCGTCATGACCTTCCTGGCCGGTCTGGAGCTGAGTCGCAGACGGCGGGTCCACTTGCGCCAGACCCGTCCCTTCCACGAACTCTGGCTCTACCGTCGGGACGAACCGGGTTCCGGAGCGGGGGCCGTGGACGACGAGTTTTCTGACGGAATCGACGACTTCGCCGCCCGGGTTCGAGCCGGCGCGCTTCCCGCCCCAACCCCGGAGGATCAGTCGTGAAGCCGGACCAGATCGTGGAGGCCGTCCTCTTCGCCAGCGATGCTCCCCTTCGTCCCGATGAAATCGCCCGGGCTGACGAGTCCCTTGACGAGGACGCGGTGGAGGGGGCGCTGGCGCGGCTCAAGACCTTCTATCTGGAGTCGGAGCGGGCCTTCCAGTTGGTGGAGGTGGCCGAGGGGTACCAACTCCTCACCGAGCCCCGATTTGCCGCCTACCTGGATCGCCTGGAGACGGTGCCGCGGCCGTCGCGCCTCTCCGGGCCGGCCCTGGAGGCGCTGGCCATCATCGCGTATCGGCAGCCCATCGGTCGCGTGGAGGTGGAGTACGTGCGGGGGGTCGGGTCATCGGGAGTGATCCGGACCCTCCAGGATCGAGGGCTCATCGATGTGGTTGGACGGGGCGAGGGGCTCGGACGACCCCTCCTCTACGGAACCACCAACTACTTTCTCCAGCACTTCGGATTCCGCAGCCTCGATGACCTGCCGCGTCCGGATGAGCTGCCCGTGATCCTTCGGGACCGCACGACCCCCATCCTTCCGGAGGAGGAAGAAGTGCAACAGGACGAGGTGCACCAGGAAGACCTGCAACTGGACGACGTGAC
>PWZC01000242.1 GCA_003567615.1 Gemmatimonadota bacterium
GGACGTCTCCCCTTCGTTGCGAACAGCACGGCTTCGGCGTATTCGACCTGACTCCCACCTCACCCTGCTCGTGCCTCCTGGCAGGCACACCAAATCACCTCACTGGAATCCAAACGGAAAGGAACACATGAGCGAACTCCATATCGTCAGCACAGACGAAGCGCCCGCTGCCATCGGACCATATTCGCAGGCGGTGGTGTCCGATGGCTGGATCTACGTGTCGGGTCAGATCCCCCTGGATCCGGAAACCGGTGAGCAGGAGACCGGAACGGTGGCAGCGCAAACCCATCGGGTCTTCAAGAACCTGAAGGCCGTCCTGGAGGCGGCCGGCGGATCCCTGGACAGCGTCGTCCGCACCACGGTCTTTCTGGCGGATATGGATCGTTTTGCCGAGATGAACGAGGTATACGCATCCTACTTCGGTTCGCACCGTCCTGCTCGTGCCGCTGTGCAGGCAGCCAGACTCCCCCGGGATGTTCAGGTGGAGATCGACGCCATCGCCCGGGTCACTACCTGATTTCCAGCCCAGGACCATACCGCCCATGATCCATACCGCCGCACTCCGGGTTGTCGCTGTCCTGGCGGTTTTGTCCCTTGTGGGGTGCGGATCGATCCTGGGTCGGGGGGATTGGGATCCGTTCCGTTCCGCCGACGAGCGGCAACTGCTGGTGGTGGTGAACAACCAGCACGACCGCGACGTGAACATCACCATCACGGCGCCTGGTCAGCGATCCCGGCTCGGGTTCGTCCCCAGCCGTTCCTTCGAGACCTACCGGGTCACCTGGTCCCGTTACCAGGAGGCCCGGTTTGTCATTGAACCCACCGGTGGCCGCCGACACACCACGGGAGGGGTGAGCGTGGGGCCGGGAGACCGGATCGAGCTGGTGGTAGTGAACCCGGTTCAGCGCTCGTTCCTACGGCGTTGAGCTGCTCCGCTGTTTCAGCCCTGAGTCGCGCTCACCCCTGCAGCCCTGAGCCGCGCTCAACGGCGGCCGCCAGCTCGCTCGTCCGGCCGCCTTGGGAGGAAGGGTACGGAATCTCCCGGGGCCAGGAGCCAGTCCTCGAACCACTGGATCCGGGTCACGGTCTGCGTGCCCCGGTGATTCGCCCGGACCTCGCTCTCCATGGGGAGCAGGGGAGGAGCTTTCCCGTCAGGACCCTGGGGCGGAAACACCGCCCGGCCCCCTGCCTCTTCGTCGGGGTCCGGCGTCCGGATGCGCCAGCGGGCCTCCTGGATCAGGGTGTCCGGGCCGATCCGGAGCAGCCCGTCGAGGTGAGGAGCATCGTCATCCCGCGCGCAGAAGCGAATCCACCACCCGCTCCCCGTATCGTCCTGAAGCTGGAAATAATGGCGTTCGCCGAAGAGGTCGGTCCCGAAGTGTGGCGCCATGTCCGCCTCCAGAGGAGGATAGGACCAGGAGGCATACGAGCCTGACCGGTCCGTTCTGCGGACCGGGAAGGCGTACCCGCTGCGCTGGATGCGGCGGTCCCATCCCATACGGAGAATGGGGGCCGACCCCCGCTGCCCCGCCTCCATGTGACCGGGCTCGGGGGTCGGGGTCACCCCATTCACAAGGGGGAGGGTGTCCACACGGGCCAGCATGTAGGAGGCCACCCCCAGCGTGTCCATCCCTCCGGGATGATGGCTTCGAGCGACTTCCCAGAGGCGCCGGGCAGCCCCCTCGGGGTCATCACCGCGGCACTCCGCAGGGATCGCTTCCACCCGAAAGCCCTCGAGGGCGATGGGGGCGGGGGAAAGCGTGAAGTCGAGGTAGCCCCCGGTGGGCTGAAGGGGCTGTTCCACCACCGCATATCCCATTCGCTCCACGCGGATCCTGAGCCGACCCTCCTGCAGGAGGCCGGAGAGGTGGGGGGAGAGGGAGACGCGGAAGCCGCCCTGCTCATCGGTGGGCACGGATCGGTGGATCCGGTCACCTTCCACCACCCGCACGGCTGCGCCTGGGATGGGCCGTCCGCCAACCTCGCGCACCCGGCCCTCCAGGGTGTTGGCCCGGGAGGGGAGCTGGATCGACACGCTGGGGGCGACCAACTGCTGAGCCGGGGCGGGTGCCGGGGTCTGACCGTGGATCCATCCAAAGCCTCCATCCGCGGACGCACCGACTCCTCCCACCGCCAGGAGGGTGGAGACGATTGCGAGTGCCGCACGAAGGGAGAGCATGGCTCGGATCCGGACCGGTTGGTGTGACTCAGGAGAGGTGGCGAGAGGATTCCGTCTTCGGCTCGTCGGCACGATGCGGATGTGCCATCGTGGACCTCCCGCCCCTCCCGTTTCTACTCCCCCTTCTCGGCAAGTTCCCGAAGGGGAGGGATGGAAGGCACGGTGCCCGGTGCAGGCTCGGGGAGGAAACGACCCGCCCTCCTCAGGAAGTGGACCGGTTCCCGGAAGCCAGGGGACGGTTGAGACATAATGTCACGAAGCGTTCGTTTTTGGGACCATGGATTGCCATGGACCGCCCGGCAGTTCAGCACCCGTGCGGACTTTTCGCGCGTCATCACTGGCACGAGTGCTGCTGCTTGAACCATAGTGGAGTGCAGAAGAAGGGGCGGAACTGTCCCCATCGACCCGCCCCCCCCCCAAAACCCCGCGGAGAAACCATTCCATGAAGAAGATCCTGATTCCCCTGGACGGCTCCGAGTTGGCCGAGAAGGCGCTCTCTCCGGCACTACGCCTGGCGCAGCGGACAGGGGCCGGCGTCCTCCTTTCGTCCATTGTCTCGGATCTGCCACCGGTCCCGCTTGCCGCCGGTGATGGAGAGCTGGTTGCCGGATGGTTCGACGAAGAGGAGGAGCGGGCGCGCAAGTATCTGGAAGCGGTCAAGGCCAGGATCGAAACGACCCACCCCGGTGTGGCGGTGGACCTCGTGGTTCAGTTGGGTCCGGTGGGGCGAACCCTTCTGGCCCAGGGCGCGTCGGCCAATGCGGATCTCATCACCCTCACGACCCATGGAAGGGGAGCCTGGCAACGGGCCTGGCTCGGGAGCGTGGCCGATGAGGTGATCCGCAAGGCGGAACGGCCGGTCCTCCTCCTGAGGGACGGTCCGAAGAGTCACGATCTCTTCGGCGATCCGTCTTCTCCCCGCCACGTCCTCGTTCCCCTGGATGGTTCGGCGGCGGGTGAGCAGGTCCTCAAGCCGCTTGCCGCCATGCTGCCGGAGTCCGGAGCACGGGTCACGCTGGCCTCGATCCTCCTCCGGCCCTTTCCCTTGGCCAGCACGTACCTTCCCCACTCCGTGGAGGAGGGAACGCTGCTGCAGGAACGGGAGAAGCGCACGGAGAGCTATCTCCACGATGTGGCGGCGCGCTGGAATCCTCCTGGAGTGAAGGTCTCGACCACGGTGGTAGCATCCGACGATGTGGCGTCAGCGCTACTGGCCCGCACGGGAGAAGAAGATGTGGACCTGCTGGCGCTGAGCACGCGCGGTCGGGGCGGGGTCAGCCGACTCCTGCTGGGGAGTGTCGCGGACAAGTTGATTCGCGGATCGGACCTGCCCGTGCTGGCCGTGCGTCGTCCGGTGGGGGGGACGGAGGAGGGCTGACGCCCGCAGCCCCCTACGGCGAAACCGAGGGGCGGCACGGGGTTGGATTCAGATTCCGGGGCAGGGGAGGCTGAAGTGGAATACGCTTCCCCTGCCCACCGCACTCTCGGCCCAGATGCGGCCGCCGTGTGCCTGGACGATCCCTCTTGCAATGGCGAGCCCGAGTCCGATGCCCCGACCCTGCGTCGACTCGGCTCGCCAGAATCGGTCGAAGATCCGAACCAGATCTTCCGGGGGGATGCCGGAGCCCTGGTCCGACACGGAGATCCGGATCTCTCCGGCCTCCCGGAGCGCGCTCACCATCACGCGCCCCTCCCGGGGGGTGTGCTTGACGGCATTTCCAACCAGGTTCGAGAGAACCTGGAGAAGGCGGTCCCCGTCCACCAGCGCCTCCAGGTCCTGGGAGGCTGGAATTCCGTTGACCAACGCCACCGACTTGACACGGGCCAACGGCTCGATGAGCGCCAACGACTCGGAAACCAGGCCACGGAGCGATCTGGGCGCCTTCCTCAGGACAAGGTGGCCCTCTTCCATTCGCCGCACCTCAAGCAGGTCGCGGATGAGCCGTTCCATCTGTTCGGCGGATCGCCGAATCGCGTTCAGGTAGTAATTCTCCCTCGTTTCGGAGGGAGTGGTCGGCCCATCCGTCGTGGAGTCGGTCCGGGCCCGCTGTAGCGCGTCCAGGCCGATGAACACCGCCTGCAGCGGATTTCCCAGGTCATGGGAAACGATGCCCAGGACCTCATCCCTCGCCTCGATGGCACGTTGGGCATCCCGGAACAGGCGAGCATTCTCGAGCGCCATGCCGACCCGGAGACCCAATTCCCGTCCCAGCCCCACGAGCTCCCGTGAGAACGCCTCCCGTCGGGCGCTCCGTATGAGGACGGCCAGGCCCATAGGGTTCGACGGAGTGCGAATGGGGAGGAGGAAGAGCGACAGCGTTCCCGGGTCGGGTACCGGCGCCCCCTCCACTTCCCCGTGCCGCCCCATGTCTCTTCGAAGGGGGGACGCTGCCGGGAGCAACTCCGGGAGCCTGCCGATCTCTACGTCCTGGATGAGTCGTGGTCGCCCGCTCCTCATGATCTCACGCACGATCTCGGATGTGGCTCCCGGCCGGGTGCTTCCGTTGAGGAGTTGGATAAGCTCGGGATCGGCCGTCGAGGAGTGGAACCACTGGATGCCCCGTGAGCCCTCACTTCCCGCCAGGGTGTAGAGACCACAGTGGTCGGCCAGGGACTCCACGGCCTTCGTCCCGAAGGTTTCCAGGGTCTGGTCCAACTCCAGGGACCGGAAGAGCACTTCGCTCACCTCCACCAGGAACCGCTGCCGATCCTCCCGTTGACGTCGATGGGAGATATCCCGCAAAAGTACGGTGAGAGTGGCCCTTCCGTTCACGTCGGTACGGACCAGGGAGGCTTCCGCCGGGAACTCCTCCCCATTCCGGCGGACGCCTGCGACCTCTCTTCGCCTCGCCATGGCCCGAGCGTCCATGGGACCGGCACCGAACTGGTCCACATGCTCCCGGTGGATGGAGCGATGGCGCGGGGGGAGAAGCGCATCCAGCGGTTGCCCGACAATCTCCTCCGACGCCCAGCCGAAGATGTCCTCGGCCCCCCGGTTGAA
>PWZC01000014.1 GCA_003567615.1 Gemmatimonadota bacterium
ACCCGCGAATCCATCTCCGTCAGCCAGGATGGCAGGGCCCCCATCTCGTCCGGGGCCACGGCCACCACCACCGCCTTCACCTCGGGAAGAGCGAGGAAGGGACGAAGTGCATGGACCAGAAGGGGTTCACCGGCCAGTTCCAGAAACGGCTTGCGAGCCCCACCCATCCGGCGCCCGATGCCGGCTGCCGGGACGGCCAGGCCGACGCCGTCCCGGTGTCCACCCTCCTGGTCAGAACGGGAGGTCATCCCCTTCCCCTCCTCTGCCACCTCCGCCACCCCCGGCAAAGCTCCCTTCACGCGGTTCGGGAGCCGTGTCGTCGAAACGGGTGTAGGCCTTGTGGAAATAGAGTTCCACTGTCCCGGTAGGACCATTCCGCTGCTTGCCCACGATCAATTCGGCCTTCCCCTCCAGCGCATTCCCGTCTTCATCCTGCCCTGTTGAACTGTAGTACTCGGGACGGTACAGGAACATGACCAGATCGGCATCCTGCTCGATGGAACCGGAATCCCGGAGGTCCGACAACTGCGGGCGGTGATCGGTTCGCTGTTCCGGACCCCGGGAGAGCTGGGACAGGGCGATGACGGGGACCTCCAGTTCACGGGCCAACCCCTTCAGACCCCGCGAGATCTGGCTCACCTCCTGCTGCCGGCTCTCCTGTCGCCCCGAGCCCGCCATGAGCTGCAGGTAGTCGATGACCAGCAGCCCCAGCCCCCCTTCGGCCTTCAGCCTTCTGGCCTTGGCCCGCATCTCCAGGACGCTTCCTCCGGGGGAATCGTCGATCCAGATGGGTGCGGTGTTGAGCTTGGCGCCTGCGGTTCCGATCCGCTGATAATCCGACGGGGAGAGCCGCCCGGTGCGAAGCTTCTGGGCATCGACTCGGGCTTCGGCGCAGAGGAGGCGATGGACCAGTTGCTCCTTCGACATCTCAAGCGAGAAGATGGCCACGGGAACCTTGTGGTCGATGGCCGCGTTCTGGGCCACGTTCAGAACCCAGGACGTCTTTCCCATGGCCGGCCGAGCCGCGACGATGACCAGGTCCCCCTTCTGGAATCCGGTGGTCATACGGTCCAGCGTGCGGAACCCCGTGGGGACACCGGTGAGCCCGCCATCGCTCTTCTGGAGCGTCTCGATGTTCTCGAACGCCTTCCAGAGGAGGTCCTTGATCCAGACGAAGCCACCGCGGTCGTGGCTCTTCCCGATCTGGAAAACCCGTGACTCCGCCTCATCCACCAACTCCTCCACACTCCGCTCTCCGGGTGCGTGCGCATCCTGGATCGTCCGTGTCGAAGCTTCGATGAGCCGGCGGAGTAGAGCCTTGTCCCGGATGATCCGAGCGTGGTACTTGATGTTGGCCGCCGTGGGTACGGCGTCGAGAAGCTCGGCCAGGTACTCCTCGCCACCGGTCCGATCCAGTTCGCCCGTGGATCGCAGGTGGTCTCCCAGGGTGACTACATCCACCACCACGCGCCGTTCGTAGAGGTGCCGCATCCCACGGAACAGGATCCGATGGGCTTCCAGGTAGAACATGGTGTCATCCACCAGATCGTCGATCTGATGGATGGACTCGGGATCGAGAAGGATCCCGGCCAGTACCGAGACCTCCGCCTGTCCGGAGAAGGGAGGATCCCGATCGTAGGTCGAGGCCCTCCCCGAGGTAGCAGGGGTGGCGTCAAGGCCGGGGCCGGCCGGGGAAGAGGGAAAGGAAGCCACGTGGGAGGGCTGGGCTGAAATGGAATCGAAAGGGGGGGCGCCGGTGGAGCTCCACCGGTGTCAGCTCCGGTCGAGTATTCCGCGCAGGAGTTGCACGTCATCCCAGGTGGGTCGGACCCACCTGGGATTCCGGAGAAGTGCAGCGGGATGATACGTGACCACCAGCGGGATCCCCTGATACGTGTAAACCTGGCCTCTCAGCTTCCCGAGCGCCACGTCCCTTCCGCTCAGGAGCCGACCGGAGAAGGTCCCCACGGCCAGGATTGCCCGGGGCCTCACCAATTCGATCTGTCGGCGCAGCCAGGGCGAGCACGTCTCGATCTCGTCGGGCCGGGGGTTTCGGTTCCCCGGTGGACGACACTTCAGGACGTTGCAGATATAGACGTTGCGAGCCCGGGAAAGATCCACCGAAGCCAGGATGAGATCCAGGAGTTTCCCGGCTCGCCCCACGAAGGGAAGCCCCGTCCGGTCTTCATTGGCACCTGGCGCCTCGCCTACCACCATGACCGAAGCGTCCGGGTGCCCATCGGAGAAGACGACCTGCGTTCGACCGTCGGCCAGTCGACATCGGGTGCACTGGAGCGCGGTGGCCCGCAGTTCGTCGTACTCCTGCGGGGGGTCGAAGGCGTCGGAACTGCCCGTCTCCCCCCCCGGACCCGGCGTGTCCATGACCGTAGGGGTCGGTGCGACCGATCCCTCGGTTTCGCCGGTGCGACCCGTGGCAAGGTCGTCTCGTGACTGCGGATGGCCCAGCAAGGGTCCTCCCAGGATTTCCAGGACGCGCTCGGTGGAAAGGGACTCCAGTACCAGGGGACCCTGACCCAATTCGCTCCGCTGCAGGAGGAACCGCGCTACGGTTTCCCGGAATTGCACTTCGTCCTCGGTCATGGACCGGCCGCCCCGGGCCGAGGGCGGACGCACGTCTCCCTGCGACGAGCCAGTCACAGCGCTCTTCCCCTGGCGCCGGTCCCCCGGGCCAGGAGGGATTGGACCCGATCCAGGATCCGACCGGCCACATCGTCCTTGGGGAGCACGGGTAGCTCCTCCAGGCCGTCATCCCGATCCAGGATGGTGACCCGGTTCGTTTCCGCGTCGAAGCCCGCGTCCGGTTCTCCCGCCCGGTTCGCGACGATGAGATCGAACCCCTTGGAGCGGAGCTTGGCCCCGGCGCGCTCCAGCAGGTCGTCCGTCTCCAAGGCGAAGCCTACCCGAACCCCGTCGGAAGGGGTAAGGGAAGCCGTCTCTGCGGCGATGTCGGGGTTCATCCCGAATTCCACCATGAGCCGGTCGCCGGTGTCGGCTTTCCGGGTCTTTTGATCCGAAGGAGCAACCGGCCGATAGTCGGCGACCGCTGCCGCGTAGACCGTGACCTGAGCCGAGCCGGCGTGTTCCCGAACCGCCCCGAGCATCTCCACAGCCGTCTCCACCCGAATCACCCGAACTCCCACGGGGTCAGGGAGGTTGGAGGGACCCGTGACCAGGGTCACCGCGCCCCCTCGGAGCCACGCTTCCCGGGCCAGTGCGAAGCCCATGCGTCCGGACGACCGGTTCCCCAGGAAACGGACCGGATCGAGGGGTTCACGGGTGGGACCGGCGGTCACCAGGACCCGGTGCCCCGTGAGCCCGCCGGCCTTCCCTGCCAGGAGGCGTCCGCACCACTCCATGACCTCGGAGGGATCCACCATCCGACCCATCCCACTCCCCTCCCCGGCTCCCAGGCGTCCCCGATCCGGCCCCAGGACCTGATAGCCCAGTCCATGGCGGCAGTGCTCCACGTTGGCTGCGGTCTGGGGATGATCCCACATTCGGTGATTCATGGCGGGAGCCAGGAGCACCGGGGCCCGAGTGGCCAGAAGCGCGGTGGTGAGAAGGTCGTCGGCTCGACCGTGGGCGGCACGCGCCAGGAAGTCGGCGGTGGCGGGAGCCACCACGAAGACGTCGGCGTCCCGCCCCAGGGACAGGTGAAGGGCTGACCCCTCCGCAGACCAGAGGGACTCGGCCACACGGCGCCCGGTCACCCCCTCGAAAGAGAGGGGGCCGACGAAGCGGCGAGCCGCTTCCGTCATGACCACGTCGACCTGGGAGCCCATGAGTGTCAGGTCCCGGGCCAACTGAATACTCTTGTACGCGGCAATCCCCCCGGTCACGCCCAGAACGACCCGCCGGCCCTGCCAGGGCCGGCGGGGTCGCAGGCTCCAGGGGAGCACGATGTCAGATCTCCCGGCGTCGCCGCCCCACGAGGCGGAACTCGATCTGCCCCGAGGTGAGGGCCTCCAGCGACCGCGTTGTCAGCTTCTTCTCCTGACCAAGCGGCTTGAGGTCACGAGGGAGTGCATTCAATTCCCGGGCATACTTGGCCGCCACGAGAACCCCCAGATACTTACTCCCGGTGTTCCGGGCCACTTCATTCGGCGTGCGAACCTGCATGGCTGTGCCTCTCTTTGGTGTTCTGTCTCGTCGGCTCCCCCGGGTCCCACGTTCGGGAGTCCTCTCTCTCGGCCGGGCCAACCTCCGGCACGGAGCGAAACGACGCCCTGGTGGAAAGCTACACCGATGGACCTCTGTTGGATACTACTCCGGAGGAGGGTCGTCCGTGTCCTCGACCCGGATCACACGGTCGATCTCGCCCCTGAGGCGGCTCAACTCGTCCTCGAAGTCCAGGATTCTCCGGGGGCGGTGGCTCTCGGCCTCGACGATGGCCCTCACCCGGGCCACCGCCCGATCCAGATCCTCGTTCACCACGATGTAATCGAAGTGGACGGCCTCTTCCAGCTCCTGACGTCCGGCCCGAATCCGACGTCGAACCTCATCCAGCTCTTCCGTCCCCCGGGCCGTGAGCCGCGTCCACAGGGCCTGGGCCGAGGGCGGGAAGATGAACACGAGGACTGCATCCGGGATTCTACGCCGGATCTGCCGAGCCCCCTGGACATCGATGTCCAGGACCACGTGCTCCCCTCTCGCCTGAGCCGCCTGGAGGTTCCGGGCCGGAGTGCCGTAGAGATTCCCATGCACTTCGGCCCATTCCACCAGATCGTCCCCCTCGATCATGGCGCGGAAGCGCTCGCGGGTGACGAAGTCGTAGTCTCGACCGTCCACCTCGCCGGGCCGGGCCGGTCGGGTCGTGGCCGAGACCGAGAAGACGAAGTGCTCAAACCGATCCACCAGGGCATGGGCGATGGTGGTCTTCCCCGTTCCGCTCGGGGCCGCCAGTACCAGGGGACAGGGTCGGTGGGGGAGTCCCGTGATCACTCGACGTTCTCCAACTGCTCCCTGAGACGCTCCACCTCTTCCTTGAGGGTCACGACCCGCCCGGCGATCTCGGCGTCATTGGCCTTGGACCCGATGGTGTTCACCTCCCGGAGGATTTCCTGGGAAATGAACCCGAATCGCTTCCCCACGCCATCGGCAGCCCCGGA
>PWZC01000143.1 GCA_003567615.1 Gemmatimonadota bacterium
CCCCACCAGATTTCCGCCCTCACCGAATCGAACGGCTCGCTCATTCATGATGCCTCCACTCCTGCCACTCGGTCCACTATGGCCTGGATGATCCCCTGGGGAAGGAGCGCCGACCCGAAGGCATCGCCCTCGGCCCAGTTCCCCTCGCTGGGGACCACCTCCATGTGATGGGGCCCGTTGCGAACCGCCAGTCGCTCCCGCAGCCGCTCGAACTCCGGGTCGTGCCGTGAGACCATCAACTCCACTTCCGTCCGCGCCGGAAGGTCCGAGGTGTCCAGCTCGAACCCGTGGAGCTGCTGGTAGAAGCTCCGGCTCACTGGGAAGCCGCCCACCCCCATGGCCTCCGCCCCCGCCGGGAACCCTCCTGCGAAGGGCGCTCCGGGGAGCGACGCCAGGTAGTGGGCCCCCGACACCACCGGATCCCACAGCACCAGGCGGTCCACGTCACTTCGGCCCACCGCGGCCCGGGCCGCCAGCGCAGCCCCCAGGCGAAGGCCGATGAGCCCCACCGACCGGAGTCCCGCCGTATCCTTCAGCTCCTGGATGGCCGTCTCCACATCCTCGATCCACCCGTTCAACTCGGCTTCCGTCCCCGCGCCCATGGAGTCACCGGTCCCATAGTAGTCGAAGCGGAGGACGTGGAGGCCCTGCCGGGTCAGGAGGGTGGTGAGTTGCCGGAAGGCACGGTGGGCGCGCATGTACTCCACGCCGAAGGGGTAGCAGAGCACCACCCCGTCCCGGCCCACGGATCCTCCCCCGCCGCCCTGGATGCGGGGCGGGTGGTAGACGCCGTAGAGGGCTCGCTCACGGGAGCCGAAATAGAACGGATTCATGGCAGTGGATCTCCTGGGCTCAGGGCCCCTGGATGATGCGGCGGACCTTGGAGAGGAAGCCCTTCTTCCCTCCCCCGTCCTCCGAACGGTCGTGCCCTTCGCTCCCCTCCGGCGCCTCGCCGGCCTCCTCCCCGGATGACGAGGCCTCGGCCGGACGCGGTCCCACGCAGATCTCCCCCTGGGGCACCCGGGTGGGTTCGTGGGCATCGGTGCCGTCGGCTGCGGGCTCCGTCGCCCCGCCCCCTCCTTCGTCCTCAATGTGCGCGGCGATCTGCTCCAGGGTGAACATGTTCATCTGGATGGGTCCGACCCGTACGCCGGTGGCCTTCTCCATACGGAGAATGGCGCGCATGGCCAGGAGCGAGTGCCCGCCCACATCCAGGAAGTTGTCGTGAAGGCCGATGCGCTGGGCGCCCAGCAGGTCCCGCCAGATCCTGGCGATGGCCTCCTGGGTCGGAGTCTCCGGCGCCACATAGTCGTCCACCGGCGCGAAGGGATCCCGCAGTTCGCTCCGGAGCACCTTCCCCTTCCGGTTCCGGGGGAGGGCCTCGAGCTGCACGAAGTTCTGGGGGACCAGCCCGGCATCAAGGCGGGTCCGGAGCCCGCGCCGAAGCTCACTCACCGTGGCGAAGACGGAGGGGTCCATGACCACGTGGGCCACCAACCTCACCTCGCCGGGCCGGTCCTCGTGGGCTGTGACGGCGGCTTCCGTAACCGCCTCCATCTCCAGGAGCGCGGCCTCCACCGGGGTGGTGTCCACCAGAGCCCCGCCCCCGGCTCGTCTCCGGGCCCCGGCGCCCAGAGCCGCCTCCCGGAGGGCCTCCAACCGGGCGGGCACGGCCTCCGACGCCACCAGGAGGTGGGGTCCTGTCACCTGACCCGTAAGCACCAGCTCTACGATCTCCATCCCGATCCGGGTGGGCATCCCCGAGGCCGCCGCCTGCGCCACCGCCTGACGACGGGCGTCCCGCTCTTCCCGGCGCCGCTCCTGCTCCTGGGCCATCTCCTGGGCCCCGAGGCGGACCAGCACGAACTGGCGGGCCTCTGCCAGGACCACTCCATCCTCATCGAAGAGGGTCACATCCAGCACGGAGAGCTCATCGGAGGCCTCGTCCACCCCCTCGGCCCGCCGGATCCGGCTGTGGAATCGGGCCGGGAGCGGCCGATGCAGGGTGAACGCGCCGTACGAGGCGGGAACGTACACCGAGCCCGCTTCCCCGAATCCTGGCAGGAGGGGCCCGGCCAGCGCTGTGGCGTTGTCCAGAAGCGCCGGGTGCATGAGGGGACCGGGAAGATCCCGGGCGAACGCCTTCGGAAGCTCCAGGGTCAGGAGGACCTCGTCCACCTCCACCGCGGTCCCCACTCCACTGGACGAGCTGCCGGCGGCGGCAGGGGCACCGAGCCCGGCATCCCACGTCCCTTCGCCGGAGCGCGCCATCATGCGCGCCACATTGGACCATCGCGGCCCCAGCGCCAGATCCTGGCGAGGGGTGGCGTGCCCGCCGGCGCCCCCGGCTCCTTCGAGGTCGCCGAGCCCGGGCGCCTGGCCGTCCCATCCGGCCACCGAGACGGCCTCGGGTCGGGGCTGAACCTCCAAGCGGCCTCGCACATGCTCGGTCCACTCCTCGTCGGGACGGCCCCGCCCCACGATGGTGAACTCCCCGTCCTCCGGCACCCGGATCTCCATCTCCCGGGTCTCGCCCGACGGCACGGCGAAGGGAGCCAGGAAGAATACCTCCTCCAGCACCAACGCCCTGTCACCGTCCAAGAGTCGGAGCTCCCGCAGCGCGGCGCCCACCAACTCCAGGAACCCGGCTCCGGGAACCAGCGACATCCCGTCGCGGGTCCGGTGCTCGTCCAGCATCCAGAGGCGACCCTCGCGCATCCGGACCCGAGCGCGGCGCCCCTCCGGATCAACGGCGTCGAAGGACGAGTCGGCCGCGTCCCGCCACGGGGTACCCACCAGTGGAGGCCAGGCCTCCATCCCCCGAGCCGGATCCACGGCCATCCCCGTCTCGGCCCAGGCGCTCCACCCCACCGAAGTGATCCGGGCACCCTGGGCCCCGGAGCCGTCGCGGGTCCTCGCCAGGGCATCCAGAAAGGCATTGGCCGCCGCGTAGTCCACCTGCCCGGGGAGCCCCGCCTCGGCGCTCACCGACGAGAAGAGGACGAAGCGGGCCGGCGCCGGATCCCGGAAGATCCGCTCCAGGACCTGCGCCCCATCCACCTTGGGGGCCAGGACCCGAGATGCCGCCTCCCGGGTGGTGACGGGAATGAGGGCGTCGTCCAGCACCCCGGCGGCGTGGAGCACCACATCCACCTCGCCGAAGTGGCGCCGCACCTCGTCCCGGACAGCCCGCATCCGCTCCTCGTCGGTCACGTCGGCCTGCATGGCCAGCACCTGGGCTCCGGCGGCCTCCAGCTCCTTCACCACGGCCACAGCTCGCCGGACCCGCGGGTCGACGCCGCGGGCGTCCAGCTCACTCCAGTCGCCCCGGGGAGGAAGGGGGGTCCGACCCAGGAGGACGAGTCGTGCCCCTCCTCCCGCCGCCAGGTGACGGGCCAGCTCGAGCCCCACTCCACCGAACCCTCCGGTGAGAAGGATCACAGGCGACGCAGGGAGCGCCTCGGGAGAGCTTTGCGGGAGAGTCGCTGCGGCGGCATCCTCTAGCGGTCGGTAGCCCCGGACGAAGCGCTCGCCGCCCTTCCTGAGCGCCACCTCCGACGCCCCTGCCTCGTCCGCCGGATCCCGGGCCAGCTCCCGGCCCAGCGCCTGAAGGAGCGGCCCCTCGGACCCCTCGGCCGGCAGATCAACCCAGAGCACCTCCACCCCGGGGAGCTCGTGGGGGAAGACCCGGGCCGGACCCGCCACCAGCGCGCCCAGCGGATCGCCCGGCACCTCGCCACCCACCCGGTGCGCCCCGCGGGTCAGGAGCACCAGATCCACCTCGTCGTCGCCCTCCAGCCGGGTGGCCAGCTCCTGCCCCAGCGCCAGGAGTCGGAAGAAGGCCCCCTCCCGGTCCAGCGGTGGGAGCGCGCCGAGGTAGAGGATCCCCGTGGGCATCCCCACCTCATCCAGGACGGCCCCCAGCTCCTCGTCAGGGGCCACCTGACGGACGCTCCCATGCCGCCGGGTAAGGGCCTCCCTGGCCGCCACGGCAGCGGCGTCGGTCTCCGGTCCTACCACCAGAAGGAGGCCATTCTCCAGCGCCTCGGCGGCCAGGTCCTCAGACAAGGCCCGGGCCTGCCAGGCCACCCGGTGGAGCCACGCTTCGGCCTCGTCAGGGCCCTGCCCCGCACTGGCCGCCACGTCGGTCCCCCCCACCAGGGGCGCTCCGGGAGCCGCTCCCGGCAACGGGGCTGCTGCAGGCAGCGGAAGGTTGCCCTCCACCGCCTGCTCGCCGCCGGCCGCAGCCCCTCCCCCCAGATCCGGCGTCAGCGCCGGGTTCGCCGCCGCATCCAGACGGTAGCGGGGGCGGATCAGGTGCTCTTCCCATTCGAAGGGATAGGTGGGCAGGGGAACGCGGCGACGCCGCACGCCGCCGTGGACGCCCGTCCCGTCCACCGCCACACCCCGCTGCCAGAGCCGCCCCAGCACCTGGAGCTGAAAGATCTCGTCGTCCATCTGGTCGTCGGGGTGCCGGAGCGAGGTGAAGATTTCCTGCGTCGGATCCCGGTCCGGGTGGAGCCGGGCCAGGGTGGCCAGCGTCCGCCCCGGCCCGACCTCCAAAAGCACCCGATCCGGATCGGCCAGAAGCTCCTTCAACCCGTCGCTGAACCGCACCGTCTGCCGGAGCTGCCGCACCCAGTACTCCGGGTCCGTGGCCTCGGCCGCCGTAATCCACGTCCCCGTGAGATTCGAGGCGAAGGGGAGGGTCGGGGGGTTCAGGCGGGCCCGCTGGAACCGAGCCCGGAAGGGCGCCAGGATGGGTTCCAACATGGACGAATGGGCCGCCACGTCGATGTGGATCCGCCGGGCCTCGATCTCCCGGGCCGCCAGCGTCTGTTCCAGCGCGGCGATGGCCTCCCGGGGTCCGGACGCCACGCACAGCTCGGGCCCGTTCACCGCCGCCACCGAGAGCTCGTCGCCCAGGAGGGGGCGGAGATCCGCCTCGGCCAGGGGGACGCTCAGCATGCCGCCCCCGGACACGGTCTCGAAGAGGGCGCCGCGAAGCACCACCAGCTCCAGCGCCTCTTCCAGCGAGAACACCCCGGCCAGGCAGGCCGCCGTGTACTCGCCCATGGAGTGGCCGATCATGGCGGAGGGCTCCACCCCCCACGACATCCAGAGCCG
>PWZC01000214.1 GCA_003567615.1 Gemmatimonadota bacterium
CGGAATCGGAAGGCGGCAGGCCCTCCGATCAGAACCTCGACCTCGGCTGGGACGAGTCGGCGAAGGGAGAGGAGTTCCTCCAGAACATCCGAATGCGGTTCCGGATGAAGGGCCGACAGGGCGATGGCCCTGGCACCCTTCCGCCTCGCGGCCTCGGCAATCTCCGACGCGGGAAGATCCGCCCCCAGCGGAATCACCGCCCATCCTTCCGCTGCTGCGACCACCCCGGCCAACAGCGCGCCAAATTCGTGGCGCTGGCCGGCGGGCGTGCCTGTGAGGATCACAGGTCCGGTGGAGCGGCCTCCCAGGCGATCCAGAAGGCCGTCCAGGAATCGCCGAACGACACCAGATGCGATGTGCTCCGAAGCCGGACCAACCTCTCCCTGACGCCAGAGGAGCCCGATTCGCGCCAGAAACGGGATAAGCAGGCCGTCGGTCAATTCCCCAGCCGTGAGCGTCAACGACGCGCGGTGCAGGAGTTCGTCAAGCTTCTGCGTGTCCATCTCGTGGACCGCCTGGATCCCGACGTTCAGGAAGCGCTCAAGGTTTGTACACTGATGAACGCCAACCGGACGCGGTGATGTCGCCGAACCTGAACCACCTTCAGGGGCACCCTTCCCCCTGTCGGCTGTTGCAATTCCAACCCCGGCGTCAGCACCGACCGGCGAACCCTGGCGTCCCGTCTCCGCCTGGCGGTCCGGTGGATCCGAAACCCCCTCGGAACCCTCTCGTAAGGCGCGGTTCCGCAGCAGGAGCTCACGCAACGCATCCTCATCGTTCTCGGCGACCTGCCCGATGGGGAAACCCAGATCCACCACCTCTCGCAGAAGAGACAACTTCTGGATGTCGGCCTCGGAGTAGAGACGCTGCCCCCCGTCGGACCGATCCGGCTCCACCGCTCCATACCGCCGCTCCCAGGCTCGCAGTACGGACGCATTGATCCCGGTCCGACGTACGACGACGCGGATCGGGTATTGAGGTGCGTGCTGGGAATTGCGTTGAGCCATCATGCGATGATCGTATCCTTTTGTATCCTATGGGTCAAGCTCCCGTGCAGCTACTCCGCACGTGCCCTTGACACTACCTGCACACACCCTGTACAATTGCTGCACGTCCCTCGACCCCTGCACAGCTTTCTCAGTGCGGGGTGAGGAATCTGAATCAACACCTGTGCATCGAGACAAACCAACCATGCTGACTTCACGGATCCTAGCCGCCACCGCCGTGGCCGCCTTCGCCTTCGCCGCTCCCCTCTCCGCCCAGTACTCCGAGTCGGAGCAGAACAACATCGTTGAGACGGCCGCCGCCGCCGGCTCCTTCACGACCCTTCTCGCTGCCGCTGAGGCCGCCGGGCTCGTGGACGTCCTGCAGAGCGAAGGCCCCTTCACCGTCTTCGCCCCCACGGATGAGGCCTTCGCTGCTCTTCCCGAGGGAACCGTCGAGGCCCTTCTGGCTGATCCTGACGCTCTCCGTGAAATCCTTCTCTATCACGTAGTGGCCGGACGGGTTCTCGCCAGCGACGTGGTCGGCCTCAACTCAGCTGAGACGGTGCAGGGAAGCAGCATCGCCATCTCTATCGACGGCGACACGGTCGTCCTGAACGGGGCAGCCAACGTGGTGGCAGTTGACGTCGAAGCCTCCAACGGTGTGATCCACGTCATCGACGCGGTGATCCTCCCCGGAAACTAAGGGAGATCCCCATGCTTACCCACCCATTCGCTGACGGCCAGTTCGACGGGGACGATCCATGCCCCGGGGAGGTTCGTGTGCTCAGCCTGACCGGTGGACCCCAGATGTTCCTGGACTGGGGTGGGGAGCAGATCTCGAATGTAGTGGGTGGGACCGCCACCCCTCGCATTCTGAGGGCGCAGGAGGTCGTGCAGTCCGACATCTGGCTGAAAAACGGCTTCCTGCGCCCGCTCCGGGCAAGCCACCTCACCTGGTCCCACTCCTCCGAGGCGGGACAGTGCGGGTTTACGGCGAGTCTTCTCCTTCTTCCGAACTGAAGGATCTGACCGCCTCGCCCACGGAGCCAAAGCAAGCGTTTCGCACCAGACCGACACGATCCAGACCATCCGATGCTCAAAAAGGAGGTTCTGTAACGAAGCCAACCACCCGGTGGAAAGACCGCTACTAGCGGTTCGGACGCCCGGGAGTGGGAATCCAAGAGACAGCGGCGCTAGGGGAGTCGTGGAACAGGCAGCGTCGAACTCGAGGGTTTCCTCTCCCGGGCTCCTTCGTCCGGGGCCCCGGCACTCCGCCAACGCCGAACCTCGAGGACCAGATTCTGAAGATCGGCGGGCGACACCCCTGGTATTCTTCCCGCCTGTGCCAGGTGGTCGGGCTTTACCCGATCCAACTTCCCTCGCGCCTCCCATGACAGGGTTTGAAACATCCGATAGGGCAACTCCTCTCCCAGCTTGAACTCTGCCTCCCTCCTGAGCTTCTCGGCTCTTGCTCGCTCCCGCTTCACATACCCTCCATACCGGAGGTGGACCGCCACCGCTGTCGCTGAATCCCCGCTCAGATCCGGGGCTTCCGCAACGATACCATGGAGCGCACTCACCGGGACCTCCGGTCTGCGGACCAGTTCACCCCCCGAAACCGGCCTACCTACCGGCGCTGATCCAAGCTCCTCAAGGAGCGAATTCACCTCTCCAGGCGATAGACGACTCCCTTCGAGCCAATCCAGCACCGAAGCCCGCCTGGCCAGCTCCGACTCCAGCTCCCGGCGCTGTCCGTCGCTCAGCGCCCCGAGAGCCTCGGCTCTTGGCGCCAGGCGCTCGATGGCGTTGTCCTGCCGAAGGAGCAGGCGGAATTCAGCGCGCGAGGTAAAGAGCCGGTACGGCTCATCCACCCCCTTCGTCACCAGATCATCAATGAGCACCCCGAGATAGGCCTCATCCCTTTCCAGGATGAATGGAGACTCTCCCCGGGCCGCCAAGCCGGCATTGAAGCCGGCCATGATCCCCTGGCCGGCCGCTTCTTCGTACCCGGTGGTCCCATTGATCTGCCCGGCGAAGTAAAGCCCCGGTACTCCCCGCACCTCGAGGGTGTGCCGAAGCTGGTGTGGGGGAAAATAGTCGTACTCGATGGCGTAACCGAGACGGGTCACCCGGGCTCTCTCCAGCCCGGGTACGCTTCGTATGAACGCCCTCTGTACCTCCGGAGGTAGCGACGTAGAGAGGCCGTTCACATACAGTTCGTGGGTATGCAGCCCCTCAGGCTCCAAAAACACCTGATGGCGCGGACTGTCGGGGAACCGGACGATCTTGTCTTCGATGGATGGACAATACCGGGGCCCCTTCCCTGCCAGTTCTCCACCGTATACCGCACTTCGGGAGAGGTTATCCTGCACCAACTCCCTGAGACGGTGGTCAGTCCAGGTGATCCAGCAGGGCCTCTGCTCCGGCACCACCTCCCGAACGAAGGCACTGAACCGGTAGTCCTGGGCATCGCCATCCTGCCGTTCCGTCCGCCCAAAATCCACCGTGCGACCATCAACCCGCGGGGGCGTTCCGGTCTTGAACCGCCCCACCTCCAGCCCCAGCTCCTCCAGAGCGCCGGCAAACTCGATGGAGGGCGGCTCCCCCTCCCTGCCCGCCCCGACGGCGGCATGGGAACCGCGGTGGATGCGACCCCGAAGAAAGGTGCCGGCGGTGACCACCACCCTCCCCGCATGGAGAACCTCCCCGGCGCGGGTCCTCACACCTTCGACCCTCCCCTCGTCAATCAGCAGGCCCGTCACCATGCCCTGCAGCAACTCGAGCTTCCCGTGTTCATCCAGCACGCGCCGCACGGCCCTGGCGTAGAGACCCCGGTCGCACTGCGCCCGGGGACCCCAGACCGCGGGCCCCCGGCTCACGTTGAGCATCTTGAAGTGGATCCGGGACGCGTCCGTAGCCCTCCCCATGATACCACCCAGGGCGTCCACTTCCCGGGCCACAACGCCCTTGGCCACCCCACCGATGGCCGGATTGCAGCTCATCTGCCCGATCCGGTCCAGATCGGGAGTGATAAGGAGCGTCCGGCAGCCAAGCCGGGAGGCCGCGCTGGCGGCCTCGACGCCGGCATGTCCCCCACCGACCACAATCACCTCGAACCGATCCGTCATGTTCATCGCTCCCCTCACCTCGGAATGAACCTCACCGCGTCCCACCTCACCTGACTCAGTCGCCCACGGGGCATCGCCACATCCCCATGGGACACTACTTGCCGATGCAGAAACGCCGAAAGACCTGCTCCAACACATCGTCCGTGACGACGGCTCCCACCAGTTCCCCAAGCGCCCCCTCGGCCTCTCGAACCTCCAGCACCGCTGCTTCGGCCGGCACGCCAAGGCCCAGGGCCCGCCGGAATTCCGCCATGCCCTCCCGAGCCCGCGCCACCGCTTCCCTCTGCCGCCTGCGCGTCAGCACCGGTGTAGCTGGATCGGACTGCGTCATTCCCCGGAAGACCAGATCCTTCAGTGCCCCACGCAAACGGCCGAGCCCTTCCCCGCTACGCACCGATGTCGCCAGATCTCCCTCCTTCCATCGGTCCCCCGGGGGGTGATCACCAGGCCCGAGGGTGTCCACCTGGGTTCGGACGCAAAGCACCGGCTTGTCCTCGCCCCACCGGCGGACGAACTCCTCCTCGTCATCCCCCCAGGACCAGCCCGCCGCCAGGCAAAGCAGGACCACGTCCGCACGCATGAGATACCGCTCCGCAACCTCGATTCCGCGACGCTCCACTCCCTCGGCATCGGACCGTAGACCCGCCGTATCCACCAGGCGAAACGGAAACCCCCCGATGGACAGGCGGGCCTCCAGCGCATCACGGGTCGTCCCGGCCTCGGAGGTGACGATGGCCCTCTCCTCTCCAAGAAGCGCATTGTACAGGGAAGACTTGCCTGCGTTCGGCCGACCGGCGAGCACCACCACCGCGCCCTCCCGGAGCAACTCGCCCTCCGGCGCCGACGCCAGAAGCGCACCGAGCCGCCCTTCCACCCGCTCCGCTACCTCCAGGATCCGGTCGATGGAAACCGGAGGGTCGTCCTCGTCGGGAAAGTCCACGTGGTGCATCACCAGGGCTTCCACCTCAAGGATCTCGGATCGGATCTGATTGAGCCGGTCGGACAGGCC
>PWZC01000433.1 GCA_003567615.1 Gemmatimonadota bacterium
CTGAACCGGACGAACCCGGTGGGGTGGAGGGGGACCCCGGAGTGGGAGGCGGTGCATGCCGGCGGATTCGGCGTGGCGGTGCGGGGTGAGCGGGTGGGGCTGTAGGGGGAGGGTCCGTCGTTTCCGTCACCCCTCGGCGGGGCGGCTCACGGGTGGACCACGCGCTGGCCTACCTGGACACGGCGGGCACTCTTCTGGCACCAGTTGTATACGTAAATGGACACATTATGTCCTCGTCTCCAGACTGAACCGCCAAAATCATCGGACCTCTCCCCCCCACCACCAGAGATCGTCGCGGTTCTTCTGAGGTCCGGTTGGCCGGCCCATCGCATCGCACCGGTAGCCAGGGTTCCCGAAGCCTCCAGGCTGACAGGGGTCTTGCACAATTAGCGTACGATATGGTATACAGAAATAAGCACAGTCGGTCCTGTGCTTCCGGTCAACCATCACGGAGGCGGTCTCCGTGGGTCCACCTGATCGGCGTTGTGCTCCATTACCCAAGGAGGCTCGCATGGCTCGACCCAAAAGCGGCGACAGTCCAATGAGAGGGAGACGTGGTAGTGCGGCGAACCTCCTCGCGGCGCTTGCGCTCTCCCTGCTGCCGGTGGCCCTTCACGGACAGACGGGCACGGTAACCGGTGTGGTCGTGGGAGCCCAGGACGGGCGAGCCCTACCAGGAGCCCAGATCTTCGTAGCGGGAACCGACCGAGGGAGCATTGCGGCACGGGACGGGACCTTCAGGATCCAGGATGTGCCGCCGGGCGAGCGGGAGGTGGAGGTCCGGATGATCGGTTACCGGACCGCCAGCCAGTCCGTCCTCCTCCAGCCGGGAGGGGAGGTGCGCCTTGAGTTTCGGCTCAGCCAGACGGCCATCGACCTGGACGGTATCGTCGTCACCGGCACCCCGGGAGGGACCGAACGCCGGGCCATCGGGAACGTGGTCACCCGCATTGATGCCGTTCAGACCCTGGAAGTCGCCCCCATCAGCACGATGGCGGATCTCCTCAACGCTCGGGCTCCAGGGGTGGTTCTCCAGCCGGGGACGGGCATGGTGGGCTCCGGCCCACGGATCCGCATTCGCGGGGCGGCCAGCTTCTCGCTCAATGATCAACCCCTCATCTACATCGATGGAGTCCGGGTGAACAACGATGTGGCCTCGGGGATTGCGATCCAGGGGTTCGGCTCCGGGGTGGTGTCCAGGCTCAACGACATCAATCCCAACGACATCGAGAGCATCGAGGTGATCAAGGGACCGGCCGCCGCAACCCTGTACGGCACCGAGGCGTCAAACGGGGTCATCCAGATCATCACGAAGCGAGGCGCCCAGGGTCCCCCCCGTTTCAACGCGCGGATCCGCCAGGGCGCGAGTTGGTTCCAGGACCCGGCAGGCCGGATCGGGGAGACGTACTGGCGAAATCCCGACACGGGGCAGGTGGAGTCCCTGAACATCGTCCAGCAGGAGATCGATCGGGGAACCCCCATCTTCCGCACCGGCCACAGCCAGGGCTACCACCTGAATGTCAGTGGTGGCGCCGATATGATCCGCTACTACGCCAGCGTGGACTACGAAAGCAGCGAGGGGATTGAGCCGACCAACTATCAGGACAAGTTGATGGGACGCCTGAACCTGTCCATCAATCCCAGTGAAACGTGGGACATCGACCTGAGCTTCGGGCTGACCAACAGCAACACCGGCCTCACCTTCGAGGCCGGTGCCGGCGGAATCTGGTTCTCCACCGTCTTCAACACCCCCGCCCTTCGCGACACGCCGAACCGGGGGTTCCTCTTCATTCCACCGGAGGCGGTGTGGGCGGTTCAGTCTCCCAGGCAGGATGTCCGCCGCGCCACCAGCAACGTCACCATCACCCAGCGTCCCTTCGGTTGGTTTCGCCAGCGGCTTTCGCTGGGGATGGATCTGACCCAGGAGCAGGACCAATCAGTGATCGAGCGCATGGCCGATCCCCAGGTGGCCCGTTTCTTCAGTTCGGCAGCACAGCAGGGATCGGCGTTCTACAGGACCCGCGACGTGGACTACCGCACGTTCGACTACAGCGGCACCATCACGCTGGACCCCACGCCCGACTTCCGCCTGACCACCACCTTCGGGGCGCAATACTACCGAAGCTTCACCGAGGCGGTATCGGCGGACGGCACCGGCTTTCCCGCTCCCGGGCTGCGGACCGTGGACGCGCTGGCCCAGACCTTCGGTGGCGGGGTGTATTTCGAAGAGAAGTCCCTGGGCTTCTTCGCGCAGCAACAGGTGGGCTGGCGGGACAGGCTGTTTGGGACCGTAGCCGTTCGGGCCGATGACCACAGCGCCTTCGGCGAGGACTTCGAGATCATCTACTACCCCAAGGCAAGCCTCTCCTGGGTCATCTCCGAGGAATCGTTCTGGAATCTCGGGTTCATGGACAACGTCCGACTGAGGACGGCATACGGCCACACGGGCCAGTCCCCTCAGACATTCGCTGCCCTACGCACCTTTCAGCCCGTGACCGGGGGCGACGGGAGTCCGGCGGTGACGCCCCAGTTCCTGGGCAACTCGGAGTTGGCGCCGGAGAGGGGCGAGGAGATCGAGGTCGGCTTCGAGGCCGGGTTCCTCCAAGACCGGGTCGGGGTCGACTTCACCTGGTACCGACAGCAGACCTCCGACGCCATCCTGAACCGGGGCGTGGCTCCGTCCGGGGGATTCCCCGGGTTCAGGGTCGTCAACCTCGGTGCCATCCAGAACTCAGGATACGAAGTCCAGCTCCGGGGTCTGGCGGTTCAGCGTTCCACCGTGGACTGGGAGCTCAACTTCAACCTCTCCAGCAATGAGAGCGAGGTCCTGGACATCGGTGGGGAAGATCGGATCGTCATTGGCAGCCAGGCCCATGTGGTCGGGTACCCGGTAGCGGCCTGGTTCCGGGAGAGGGTGGTTAGCGCCGACCTCGATGCCAACGGTACCGCCATCAACGCGATGTGTGACGGTGGGCCGGGGGCGGCACCGGTCCCATGTGCTCAGGCCCCCCGGGTTTACCAGGGTCGTGCCTCTCCCAAGTACGAGGGGTCCGTCTCCACCTCCCTCACACTCTTCCAGAACCTGAGGCTCTATGCCCTGGTGGACTTCAAGACCGGACATGTGGGCTTCGACAACACCACGCGCGCCCGGTGCCAGGTATTCCGTAACTGCCTCGAGAACATGCACCCCGAGCGATTCGACCCGGTGGTCATCGCGGACATCCAGTCGCCGGGAACGCTGGTCTCGTTCATCCTGAACGACGCGAGCTTCGCCAAGTTCCGGGAACTCTCCGCGACCTACACCCTTCCCGGGGAATGGTCGGAGCGATTCGGTGCGGGCCGGGCAAGCATCACCCTGGCGGGTCGGAATCTACACACCTGGACCAATTGGACCGGAATCGACCCTGAGTCCTTCTTCGTCACCCAACTGCACACGCGACTGGAGCAGAACAATACGCCCCAGCTCGCCCAGTTCGTGGCCACCATGAACGTTTCCTTCTGACCATGAGGTCGCTTTCCAAGATGGATGACGACCGAATGAACGCCTACCCGGAGAGGGGACGGAGAATGAACACTTGCACTAGAGATCCAGTAAGATCAGCGGCCCGCGTCGGGGCCCTGGGCCTTCTCGTACTGGCCGGGAGCATGGCAGGGTGCGACGGCCTCCTTGAGGTGGACGCCCCCAACCAGGTCATCGCCGAGGACCTGGAGAACCCCACGAACGCCCCACTTGTGGTGGGGAGCGCCGTTGCCGACTTCGAGTGCGCCCTCGCCTTCTACATCCTGTCCAGCTCTCTCCTGGGCGACCAGCTCATCGATACCCAGTTGGCGGCAGCGACGTGGGATTACGACCGGCGGGGATTCGCGGACGGGCGGGGGGCCTACGCCGACAACACCTGCAACAGCACCGGAAACATCTTCGGTGTGTATCGACCGGTAGCTACGGCCCGATGGGCTGCGGACAACGCACTCCGGAACCTCCAGACCTGGTCCGACTCCGAGGTGCCGGGCAGCCGACAGGAGCTCATCGCTACCGCCGCCGCGTACTCCGCATACAGCCACATCCTCCTGGGTGAGGGATTCTGCAGCGCGGCCATCGACGTCGGTCCCGAACTCACCCCGAACCAGGTGTTCGCGTTGGCGGAGGAGCGCTTCACCCAGGTCATCGAGGTGGGTGGTGCCGCAGGGCGAAGCGATCTGGTGAACATGGCGTTTGTGGGGCGGGCGCGAGCCCGCATCAACATGGGGCGTGGCGCGGAAGCCGCCGAGGATGCCCGGAGGGTTCCGGACGGATTCCAGAAGATGGCGAACTACTCCACCGCCTCGGCCCGCTCCGGAAATCACCTCTACCGGTGGGTCAATCGCTTCGGTTGGTCATCGGTTGGGCCCCTCTACCAGAACCTCGAGGTGGACGGCGTGCCCGACCCCCGGGTTCCGGTAACGAATACCGGGTCCACGGGAGCCGACGCCTTCACCACCGTGTGGTCGCAGGGGAAGTACCCCGCCGAAGGATCACCCATCCCCATCGCCACCTGGCGGGAGGCTCAGCTGATCATTGCCGAAGTGGAAGGGGGGCAGGCGGCGGTGGACATCATCAACGGACTCCGGGACCGGCACGGGCTCCCTCATTTCCAGAGCACCGATCCCGCCGAGATCCGGGCGCAGGTGATCGAGGAGCGCCAACGGGAGCTCTTCCTGGAAGGTCACCACATCTACGACATCACTCGGTTTGACCTGCCCCTCAATCCTTCGCCGGGCACGCCGTATCCCATCAAGGGGGGGACGTACGGCTCCACCACCTGCCTGCCCCTGCCGCAGGTGGAGCGGGAGAACAATCCGAACATCACCTGATCACCATTCAGGCGAGAACACATGCGGGTCCGGGGCTGGTGGCCCCGGACCCGCTTCGCATTCCATCACCACGGTGGACCTTTCTCCCACCCCCGTCCCCGGCGGGCCGGCTCAGCCTCCGGGAACCGCCTCCCGACCCGGTCCGTAGACGACGTGGCCGGGCCGCACCCCGGTGTGGAGACCGTCTTCCATGACCACGACGCCGTTGACGATGACGAGGTCGATTCCCTCGGGGAAGAGCGTCGGTTCTTC
>PWZC01000403.1 GCA_003567615.1 Gemmatimonadota bacterium
AAGCGGACCTGGGAGAACTCGGTCTCCACCAGCCCCGGGTCCACGCTGGAGACGCGGATCCGGGTTCCCACCAGATCCAGGCTCATCCCTTCTGTGAGGGCCTTTACCGCAAACTTGGTGGCGTTGTAGACATTCCCGCCCGGGTAGACCATGTCGCCGGCCGTGCTCCCAATGTGGATCACATGCCCTGAATCCCGGGCCACCATGTGGGGGAGAACAGCCCGGGTCACGTAGAGCAGCCCCTTCACATTGGTGTCGATCATCTCATCCCACCCGTCGACTCGGCCCTCGTGGATGGGGAGGAGATCCCGGGAGAGGCCGGCGTTGTTCACCAGGATATGGGGGATGCGTCCTTCCCGGGCCAGCTCGTCCACCCAGGTCTGGACCTCGGCCTGGTCCCGGACGTCGATCTCGCGACAGCCGACCTCGATCCCATGGTCCCGCTCAAGCTCCCGGGCAAGGGCCTCCAGGCGAGGCAGACGGCGGGCACCGAGCTCCAGGTGACACCCCGCCCCGGCGAAGACCCGGGCGATGGCGGCACCAATCCCAGCCGAAGCTCCGGTGATGAGGACCAGGGAGCCGGAAAGGCGGGACGATGACTGATCGGGCATGGGTGCTTCCTTCGTTGGTTGTTGTCGGAGACGCCCCTCACTCCTGCCCGGCCAGGCGCCCCGTCAGGTAGCCCACCATGGCGTCCAGCGTTGTGATCTTCCCGTAATCGGACTCGGGGATCTCCACCCCCAGCGATTCGTGGAAATGGACCATGAGGTTGATGGCATCCACCGAGTCCAGGTCCACCTCTTCCCGGAGGTCGGCCTCCGGGTCCACCTCGTCCACATCCACCTCCGGGGCGATCTGGCGAAAGCCATCCCTGATGGCCGCTCGGACCCGGGTTTCGATCTCGTTCACAGGGCCTCCGGTGTCTGGAGTCGTCGGGCCACCCCGGCAAGGAACAGGCTCCCCCCATGTCCGTCGCCGGCCCGGTGATCGGCGGAGAGGGTCAGGGTCACAGTACGACGACTTCCCACCATGCCTCTCTCCGCCCAGGGGCGTTCGACCACTGTACCGATCCCCACCATGGCCACCTGGGGGGGGTGGATCACCCCGAACACCGCATCCACGCCCCGGTTCCCCAGACTGGTGATGGTGATGGTGGGATCGGTCACCTCGGAGGCCCGAAGGCGCCCGGCTCGGGCCCGCTGCACCAGATCCCGGATTCCCTCTGTGAGATCTTCGAGGGTGCGGGTGAGGGCGTCGTGGACGGCCGGGGCCACCAGACCGCCCCCTCGAAGTGAGATGGCAAGTCCCGGGTGGACGCCCTCGCCAGGGCGGAATGCCCCGTTCTCCCAGAAGCCGTTCAGGTCAGGAAACTCTTCCAGGGACCTGGCCACCGCCTTCACGTAGAGGGCGGCCAGGAGGATACGCTTCGCCGGCGGTCGGTCCAGGTTCTCCTCTTCGAGCCAGCGAAGGGAGGATTCGAGGGAGATGGTGTGGGCCAGGTAGTAGTGGGGGATCTCCCGCTTGGATCGAATCATGGCCGCGGCGATGGCCCGCCGCATGGAGGCTTGACGGTGGGCGTCCGAGGGGCCGGCAGCAGGCTGCTCCGCGGCTTCGACGTCGGCCATGACCACGGCGCCACCGGGCCCGGTCCCTGTAACCTGCGTCAGGTCGATTCCCTTCTCCGCCGCCTGTCGACGAGCCAGCGGACTGACCCGCCGCCGCGCCTGGGACGGGGGAGATGGAGTAGACTCCGGCGGGTCCGGGACCCTGTCGCCAGCCACTCCCAGCCGCAGGAGTGGCTCACCCACCGGGACCGTCGTCCCTGGAGGCGCAAGGATCTCGGCGATTTCGGCGTCCTCCCAGATCTCGATGTCGATGGCGCCCTTCTCGGTGTCCACCACACCAATGACGTCGCCCCGGCTCACCGTCTGGCCCGGCTCTACGTGCCATTCGACTACGATGCCCGACTCCATCCCCGCGCCCAGCGCCGGCATCAGATACATGCCGCTCATGACTCACCTCTCTCGATCCGGGCCTTGGGGGAAATCCCGGCGTCGGAATCGATCCCTACGTCCACGGCAATCCCGACGTTCCCATTGACCAGGTCCCGGGCGGCGCGTACCACATCCGCCACCTGCGGAAGCGCCGCCCGCTCCAGGTGCTCAGGGTAGGGCATCGGCACCTCGACCCCGCAGACCCGCGCCACGGGAGCGTCCAGTTCGTAGAAGGCGCCCTCCATGATGCGGGCGCTGATCTCCGCCGAGATCCCCCCGCTCCTCCACCCCTCGTCCACAACCACCGCCCGGTGGGTGCGAGCCACGGACCCCAGGATCGTCTCATCGTCCAGAGGACGGAGGCTCCGAAGATCCACAACCTCGGCGGAGATCCCGTGGGAGGCCAACTCATCGGCGGCATCCAGCACCTTGAACAGGCTTCCTCCGTAGGTGATGAGACTCACATCCGTTCCTGGTCGGCGGATGGCTGCTCCCTCGATGGGTACCGGCCCCGCGTCATCGGCCAACGCCCCTTCCCGATTGTACAGGAGGACATGTTCGAAGATGAGAACGGGATCCGGGTCCTCCAGGGCGGTCCAGAGCATCCCCCTGGCGTCTTCCAGGGTGGCAGGGGGGACGATGCGGAGGCCTGGAATGTGGGCGAGCCACCCTTCCAGGCTCCGCGAATGCTGGGCGGCTACCTGCCTACCGCCCCCGGTGGCCATGCGGATCACCAGGGGGACATGGAAGGCGCCACCGGACATGTGGAGGAGGGTGGCGGCGTTGTTCACGATCTGGTCCAGGGCCAGGAGGCTGAAATTCACCGTCATGATCTCGACGATGGGGCGCATCCCGCCCAGGGCGGCGCCGATCCCGGCCCCGGTGAACCCCGACTCCGACAGGGGCGTATCCCGGATCCGTTCCGGGCCGAATTCCTCCAGGAGTCCCTTGCTCACGGCGTAACACCCGCCGTACCACCCCACGTCCTCTCCCATGAGGAAGACGCGCTCATCCCGGTGCATGGCCTCGCGGATGGCCTCCCGTATGGCTCCCCGATAGCTGGTCTTCATGGCTGCCTTCCCTCCGTCTCACTGTGGACGAAGCGGGTAAGGTCCTCCACCGCCTCCCACGTCCCGCCCTCGGCAAAGGCGACCGAGGCCTCCACCTCCTCGGCCACCTCCTGCTCCAGCACCTCCATTCCGGCGTCGTCCAACATCCCTTCGTCCCGCATCCGGCCGGCCAGAAGGGGGATGGGGTCGCGCTTCTTCCACTCGTCCACCTCTTCCCTGGATCGGTACAGCTCCGGGTCGAACATGGAGTGGGGACGGAACCGATAGGTACGGAACTCCAGGAAGTGAGGCCCGGCCCCGCCCCGAATCGCCTCCACAGCCCGGCGGGTGGACGATTCCACTGCCAACACGTCCATGCCGTCCACAGCCCAGGCGGGCATGCCGTACGCCGCCGCCCGAAGCGCCAGGTCCGTCTCGGCCTGGGAGATGCGCAGCGCCGTGCCCATGGCGTAGAGGTTGTTCTCACAGCAGAAGAGCACCGGGAGGTTCCAGAGGGCCGCCAGGTTCATGGCTTCGTGGAATTCGCCCTCAGCCACGGCCCCGTCGCCGAAGTAGCAGGCGGTAATCCGATCCTCTCCCCGCATCCGGGCGGCCAGCGCCAGCCCCACCGCCAGGGGCAGGCCCCCGGCCACGATGGCGTTCCCTCCGAAGAAGCGCGTCCCGGCATCGAAGAGGTGCATGGATCCGCCTCGGCCTCGGGCACACCCCTCCTGCTTCCCATACATCTCGGCCATGACGGCGTCGGTCGGCACGCCGCGAGCCAGGGCCTGGCCATGCTCCCGGTAGGTGGCCACCACCGAATCCCGAGGTTCCAGCACCGGAACCGACCCGGCCGCCACCGCCTCTTCACCGATGTAGAGGTGGAGGAAGCCGTGGATCTTCCGCTGGGTGTAGAGTTCCGCGCAACGCTCCTCGAAGCGTCGGATCAGGAGCATGCTCCTGAGGAGACTCCGGGCATGCGGGGCCTCCGGCAGGGGCGGCGACGGAGGGAAGGTCATGATGGATCCTCCAGGGTCGAGAGATCTCCCTCGGGCCTGCCCAGTTCCCGGGCCTTGAGGAGACGCCGAAGGGTCTTGCCACTCTTGGTCTTGGGGAGATCGTCCAGGATCTCCAGCTCCTTCGGCGCTGCCACCGAGCCCAGACGTCTGCGGGCGTGGCCCACGATGTCCAGCCGAAGGTCCTCGTCGGCGGGGTAGCCTGGGTGGAGGGCCACGAACGCCTTCACGATCTCCCCCACCACCGGGTCGGGCTTCCCGATCACTGCCGCCTCCGCCACGGCCGGGTGTTCCACCAGGGCGCTCTCCACCTCGAAGGGTCCGATGAGGTGTCCGGCGGACTTGATGACGTCGTCGGCGCGCCCCACGAACCAGAAGTAGCCGTCGGCGTCGCGCCGGACCAGGTCGCCGGTGAGGTACCACTGGCCCCGGAAGCAATTCCCATAGCGTTCTTCCTGGCCCACATAGGCACGGAAGAGAGAGGGCCAGCCTTTGCGGAGGAGGAGTTCGCCCTCTATGCCGGGTTCGTCGATGAGCTCGGGCTCGTCCATGGGGTCGGGGACTCGGTCGGTCCGGCGCCCCACGGCGGCTTCCACGCCTGGAAGGGGGCGCCCCATCGATCCGGGCCGGATCGTCTGACCGGACACGTTGGCGATCATGATCCCCCCGGTCTCGGTCTGCCACCAGTTGTCGTGGATGGGCAGCCCCAGGACCTCCTCACCCCACAGCACCGCTTCCGGATTCAGGGGCTCGCCAACGCTGGCCACGAAGCGGAGGTGCGCGAGATCGAAGCGCCGGGGCAGCTCGCCACCGGCCTTCATGAGCATTCGGACCGCAGTTGGCGCCGTGTACCACACCTCGACCCTCTCGTCCTGGAGCGTCCGATACCATCGTTGGGCATCGAACTCCCCCTCGTCCACCACGCTGGTGACGCCGTTGGTCAGGGGCGAGAGGATCCCGTACGACATCCCCGTGACCCATCCGGGATCTGCCGTGCACCAGAACCGGTCGCCCGGGCGCAGGTCCAGTGCGGAGCGACCGGT
>PWZC01000061.1 GCA_003567615.1 Gemmatimonadota bacterium
CGGATCCGATCCTTCGCTTCCCCCGGCGAGCCTCGAGCCAACTGAACGCCAGTGCTCCCGTCAGGAGGAGGAAGTAGAAGGTCAGGAGGCGCCACCCCATGACGAGCCAACCCACCGCCGAGGGGGGCAGAAGGGGTCCGTAGACGAGGGCGAAGATGGCCTCCGCACCCCCCGCCGCACCGGGCGTCGGGACCAGAACCATAGTGGTGAAAACCACCCACTGGAGCAGCCAGAAGAGAATGGGATCGGCTGGAATCCCCAGGCTCCATACCAGGACGGTGATGGCTGAGTATCGGGAAAGCCACTGCACCGTGGTGCATCCGAAGGAGAGTGCCACCGTCCCTCGAGGGGCGTTCCGAAGAAGTCGCCACGACCGTCGGAAGTCCCGGATCCAGTGACGGAGTCGGACCCACCGTCGTCCCGGCCATTCCCCTCCAGCGCCCTCAGGCGGGCACGGCGCCCCTGGTCCCGAAGCGCGTCATGGGGAAGGGCAGCCAGCCGGCCCATGTGCGCCTGAACCCTTCCCCCCAGCGCCTCCCCGAGCCGCGACCCGAAGATCCGGCGGCCCCATGGCTCCACGTACGCACCGGCCAGGTCGGTGTGGAGAAACACCGAAAGCCGTCCGCCGGTGCGAACCACCTGGTCCCTGGCGCCAGGGACCACCAGGAGGTGCCGGGCGTCGCCCCGATTCCCCAGGGCCCGGGCCTTGGCCTCGATCCAGGCCTGGATGCCCCCGCCGGTAGGGCCCCCCACCTCCACCACGTCGGCGACCGTCACCTTCGGGACACGCCACCACCTCGCAACGTCCTTGCCCCGGCCCAGCCCGCCGGGCTCAACGTCTGTCCGCCGCCCCCCCCTCGCCGCTCGCTCATGCCGCCCCCCCTTCCCCCACCCCCGCCCCTCGGCCATCATCGGAGCATGACCCGAGACCTGGACCTCCGCGTAGACCCCCGCACCGCAGCGGAGCCCGCCGAACTCCGCCAGGCCGCCGCCCAGGCCCTGGGAGTGGAGCCGGCCGACCTCCGGGCGGTGGAAGTGCTCCGCCGCTCCATCGACGCCCGGGGCCGCCGGGTTCGGATCCAGCTCCGCCTCCGGGCGTGGGTGGGTGAAGACCCGCCGCCTCGTGAGATGTCGCTTCCCGCATACCCGTGGGTGGGCGACCAGCCCGAGGTGCTGGTGGTGGGAGCCGGCCCCGCCGGGCTCTTTGCGGCCCTTCGCCTGGTGGAGCAGGGGCTGCGCCCGGTGGTGCTGGAACGGGGGAAGGATGTGCGGGCGCGCATCGCCGACATCAAGGCCATCAACACCCGCCACGAGGTGAACCCCGACTCGAACTACTGTTTCGGAGAGGGGGGCGCCGGCACCTACTCGGACGGGAAGCTCTACACCCGGGCCACCAAGCGGGGCGACGTGCGCCGCATCCTGGAGCTGTTGGTGGGCTTCGGCGCGCCCCGGGAGATCCTGGTGGAGGCCCATCCCCACATCGGGACCAACAAGCTCCCGGCGCTGATCCGGAGCCTCCGGGAGTGCCTGGTGGCCCACGGCGCCGAGGTCCGCTTCGGCACACGGGTCACGGATCTCCTGCTGGAGGTGGCTCCGGACGGCCGCCGCCTGGTGGGGGTCCGCACCGCCGCCGGTGAGACGCTCCGGGCCCCGGCCACCATCCTGGCCACCGGCCACTCGGCCCGGGACATCTTCCGACTTCTGGTGGCGAGGGGGGTCGAGATCGACCTCAAGCCCCTGGCCGTGGGGGTACGGGTGGAGCACCCCCAGGCCCTCATCGATCGGATCCAGTACTCGTGCGAAGAGCGGAGTCCCTACCTCCCGCCCTCCAGCTATACCCTCTCGCGTCAGGTCGACGGGAGGGGCGTCTACTCGTTCTGCATGTGCCCGGGCGGGGTCATCTGCCCCTCGGCCACCGCCCCCGGCGAGGTGGTGACCAACGGCTGGTCGTCGTCGCGCCGGAACCGCCCCACCGCCAACTCGGGGATCGTGGTGGAGCTCTCGCCCGACGACTTCCTTCCCTTCGCCGAGCACGGTCCCCTGGCGGCCATGCATTACCAGCACGCCATCGAGGCCCGGGCCTGGGAAGCAGGCGGCAGGACCCAGACCGCTCCGGCCCAGCGGCTGGTCGATTTCGTGGAAGGGAGGGTCTCCGCCGATCTGCCTTCTACCTCGTACCCGCCGGGCATCCGGTCGGTGGAGCTGGCCGAGGTGCTTCCGCCCGCGGTGCATCGGGCGCTTGTGGAGGGGTTCCGGGGCTTCGACCGGGCCATGCGGGGGTATCTCACGAACGAGGCCGTGGTCCACGCCCCCGAGACCCGCACCTCGTCGCCGGTGCGTATCCCCCGGGACCGGGAGACGCTGGAGCATGTGGGTGTCCGGGGGCTCTATCCGTGCGGCGAGGGGGCCGGGTACGCCGGCGGGATCGTGAGCGCCGCCATGGATGGCGAGCGGGTGGCGGACGGAGTGGTGCGAGGAGTGGGGGCGGGCTGATCCCGGCGGGCCAAATTCGGCGCGTTCAACGGAGAAGAGGTTCGTGTGTGTCCCGATGCCACGGCGCCCCCCTGCGGGTCCTCGCCAGGATGCTGGGGGTGCTGGTCCTGCCCCTCCTCGCCTGTTCCGGTGATGAGAGCGGGAGTCCGTCGCCGACGGGTCCCGACGAGCCCCTGACCCCCAGCTCCGTGGTCGCCAACGCCGGGGACGGGCAGGAGGCCGCGGCGGCCGTGGCTCCGGTACCCGGACGGGCACGGGCTGGAGATCGGCACCATGAAAGCCCTGTCGACCGTTCTGGACGGACCGCGTCCCCTGACCGCGATGGTTCGGACCATGGACACGCCGGGCGCCTGCGCCGAGGCGCGGGACGCCCTTCCCCTCTCCTTCTTCCTCTCTCCCTTGGAAGAAGTCAGTCTCCTGCTCCGGGTCCTCAACTCCCTGCCCATCATCCTCCGGTCCAGGGAGGTGCTCCTCCGGCTTGCTCGTGCGCTGGCGCGGAAGTCGACAGCGATGACACTCGCGTCTCCTTCCAGGTCCACGTGCCGCAGCCGCCCGAAGAGGGGTTCCGAGTGCACTGGGACTGGGGCGACGGCAACGAGACCGACAACCTGGGCCTCACGAATGCCCAGCACGAATACTGAGACCACAGGGAGCTACACGGTGGTGGCCTCCCTCCGCACCGCCGATGGCCAGATGTTGTTGGCCACGGACACGGTGCAGGTGACGCCGAGGGTTGGCGCCTGGGTGGGGGAAGCAACCCTCTCCATGGTGCTCGTGGCGGGAGAGTTCCGGATCCACACCACTGGTCTGAGGCTGGACCCGGGGCCTGAGATCCCAGGCGGAGGGCGCCGCTGGCTCGTTACGGAGGGCGAAACGACGCACTCATTTCATCCTTCGGGGCTCCACGCCTGCGATCTCAGTGCTTCGGGCGGGGCGCGGTCCGTGGGGACGGGATGGCTCGAGGTCCTGGGCACCCAGGTGCTGGCATATCGCGCCTCCGGAAGCATGGACCCGTGGAGGGTGACGCTGACCTCGGACTGCGGCAGCAAGGGTGTCTTCCAGAACGAACTCACCTTCGAGCAGTGGATGAGCACCGCGCGCGATCAGAACGGGAACCTGGTGTGGACCACCTCGTGGATGTGGATCTCCTGGAGGGGACTCACGTCTATCAGACGAATCCTTCCGCTCGGGAGGGATGGGAGTACACATGGCGGTTCGAGCGGGAGCGCTAGGGGTCGGTGGCGGCAGCCGAGGAGGGCGGCGTGGGCCCTTCATCCGGTTCGGCGGCCGGGTGTCCGCTGCGCCAGTACCTGGGCCAGTTCAGCCACCACCTCAAACGGTGCCTCCCGGATCCGCGTCGCCGTGAACCGGACCACGAGGATGCCCCGGGTGGCGAGTTCCGAGTCCCTGGCCCGATCGCTCTCGAAGTGGCTTCTGCCTCGGTGGAAGCGGTACCCGTCCACTTCCACGGCGACGCGCCGGCTGCGCCAGAAGAGATCCACTTCGAAGCGGTCGACCCGGGCGTTGGTTTCCGGCGCTGAGAGGCCGGCGCTCCGGATCAGGTCGAGGAGCTCCGACTCCGCCCCGGAGCGGGTGAAGGCGGGACCCCCCTCCAGATCCAGGATCTGCCGGAGGAGCTTCATCCCGGCCCGGTGTGACCGGGCCCTGCACCGGGCTCGCAGCCGATCCAGCGTCACCTGCCCCTCCCGTTGGGCCGTAGCTACGACCAGCTCAAGGTCGCGCCGAGTTACGGCGCGTCCATTTGTTGCACCCGAGTCCGGCCTTGCACCCGAGTCCACCCCGCTGGCCACCGCCGCCAGCTCCAGGATCGCCCGCTCCGGTGAAGTCACGGGTATCCCAAACCGAACAGCCCGGTCATGGCGAGGGAGGGACCGGGTGTAGCGAATACGGAAGCCACCTTCTGCCGGCTGTCGCACCCCTTTACGGGTGACCAGGACATCGACCTCAGCTCGCGCGGCCCGTTTCGGCAGGAGCCCCCAGAGGTACACCGCCGACCGGTGGCTGAGACACGCGTCCCTCCCGGCCCACAGCACCGCCGCCATTTCCCTGCCCCAGGGAGCCGCCACAGGCCCCACCTGATAGACGCCCCGATGGAGGCGGGTCAGATGCCCGAGCCGTATGCGCCGCGTGACCATACGCTTGGAGACGCCGGCCTCTCTCAGTTGCCGTGCGGTCACGATTCCGTGCTGGCGGGACGCCAGCTCCGCTATCCGGTGGTCGGGCTCGGTTCGTGTTGCGCGCCCGGCCGGGGTCGCGTGCCCGGGCGGGGTCGCGTGCTCGGGCGGAGTCGCGTGCTCGGGCGGAGTCGCGTGCTCGGGCTCATGCCGTTTGGCTCTCCTTGGCGTGCTTCTGGACTTGTTCACGGTCATCCATGGACTCCCGGAAGTCGTGAGGGGGTGTGGCCTGGCGGTTGGTAGGCGGTGGTTGGCGCGTGATCGGGGATTCAGTGCTGAGAGCCCGGGGTCCGCCTGAGACCCGGCACTTGAGGGTTACCTTTGCTGAACAGAGGTCCGTCGCGAGGCGTGCGTTCAGCGTTGGGGACCGTAGCGGTTACCTTTGCTGAACGGAG
>PWZC01000169.1 GCA_003567615.1 Gemmatimonadota bacterium
GCACGAGACTCCACCGACGACTCCCATTGGAAGACCTCCCGGAGATCGGCGTCGAAGGCGGAATGCACCTCGCGGTAACGCTCCAGCGAAAGATGGGACAGGGAGATCTCCTCCCGTTCCGAGAGAGCCACCAGTCGACCGATGGCCTCGTGACTCTCGCGGAAGGGAACACCCCTGCGGACCAGATAATCGGCCAGGTCGGTGGCCAGAAGCTCCTCGGAGAGGAGTGCCTTCGCCCGTTCGGGACGCCACTCCAGGCCGCCCACCGTTCCGGCCACGGCGGGCAGGACCAGGACCAGTTGGTCGAAGGTGTCGAAGAGGAGTCGCTTGTCTTCCTGGAGGTCCCGGTTGTATCCGGTGGGGAGCCCCTTCAGGAGGGTGAGAAGAGCGACGAGGTTACCCGTGAAGCGCCCCGACTTCCCGCGGATCAACTCTCCCACATCGGGATTCCGCTTCTGGGGCATGAGGGACGACCCGGTACTGAATCCATCCGGAACCCGGACCAGCCCGAATTCCCTTGACGCGAAGAGGACCAGATCCTCGCCCAGGCGAGAGAGATGGGTCCCCACGAGAGAACCGGCGAAGAGGGCTTCCGCCATCCAGTCCCGGTCACTCACCGCGTCCATGCTGTTCTCGGACACCCGCACGAATCCCAGGGCCTCCCTGAGGAACTCCCGATCCACCGGAAAGGGGCAGCCCGCCAACGCTCCCGAGCCCAGTGGAAGGACGGCCGCGCTCTCCCCGGCGCGGACCATTCGCTCCCGGTCCCGGAGGATGGGCCAGAGGTGGGACAGGGCCCAGTGGGCGGCCCGGACCGGCTGGCCCTGCTGCAGGTGGGTGTAGCCCGGGATGATGAGGTCCACCGACCGCTCAGCCAGCTCCAACAGGGCTCGGGCCAGCCTCTCGAGTTCGGCGACGACGCCCTCCAGCGCCTCCATCCCCCAGAGCCGGACGTCGGTGGCCACCTGATCATTCCGGGACCGACCGGTATGAAGCTTCCCCGCCACGGCCCCCACCTCTTCACGGAGGAGCCGTTCCACCAGCGAATGGATGTCCTCGTCGGGGACAGGGTGGGCAAGACCTGCCGCGAGGCGACGTTGAACCGCATCCAGCCCCTGGACGAGGGCTTCTACCTCATCGGACGTCAGTACGCCGGCTCGACCGAGAGCCCGGGCCCAGGCGCGGCTCCCACGGATGTCCTGGGGCCAGAGCCTCAGATCCACATCCAGGGAGAGATTAAGGGGGACCATGGCCGGATCCATGCCTCCCTCGAAACGCCCTCCCCACAGCGCCTTGGAGCCGCTCACGAGGCCACCGCCCGGGAGGTCTCCGTGGCCTGCAGGGCCCCTTCCAGGCGGTCCATGGCCTCGCCTATCTCGTCGTCCGACACGGTGAGAGGCGGAAGGAGGCGGATCACGTCCGGGCCGGCGCCCACCAGGAGAAGCCCCGCCTCCTGAGCCGCTTCGACCACAGGTGCGATGGGTGTGGAGAGGCGGACCCCACGCATGAGACCCCTCCCCCGGATCTCCAGGATGCGATCGGGGTGACGGAGCCGAATGCCCTCCAGATGCTCGGTGAGGAGGTCTCCCTTCCTCCGGACCTCGGCCAGGAAGGCCGGTGTGGCGATCTCGGACAGGACCGCTCGAGCCACTGCCGCCACCAGGGGACCGCCCCCGAAGGTGGTGCCGTGGTCTCCGGGATGCACCGAGGCCGCCACCTCCTCCGTCATGAGAACGGCGCCCATGGGAAGGCCGCCGGCCAGTGGCTTCGCCAGCGTCAGGATGTCGGGGCGCACGCCCGACGGCTCGTGGGCCAGGAGGGTGCCGGTTCGGCCCAGGCCGCACTGGATCTCGTCGAGAATGAGGGCGACGCCGTGCCGGGTCGTCCACTGGCGAAAGCGCCGCAGCACCTCGTCGGGGAGTGGTCGCACCCCCCCCTCTCCCTGGATGGGCTCGGCGATGAGGGCGGCAATGGTAGACGGGTCCACCTTCTCCAGCGCATCGGGATCCGCCGCGTCAATGAACACGGCGCCAGGCATGAGGGGCTCAAACGGCTCCCGGTAGCGGGGGCGATCCGTCACTGCCAGACTCCCGAAGAGACGGCCGTGGAATGCACCCTTCAGCGCCACCACGCCGAACCGCTCGGGAGCGTCGCCGTCCCGCCGGGCCCAACGGCGAGCGAACTTGAGGGAGGCTTCCACCGCCTCTCCGCCGGAGTTGCAGAAGAAGACGCGGTCGAGACCGCTGTGCTCCGCCAACTCCCGGGCCAGGGCCTCGGCAGGGTCGGTGCGGAAGAGGTTGGAGGTATGGATGAGACCGGACTCCGCCGCCTCGTCCAGGGCGCGACGCACGGCGGGGTGGCCGTGCCCCAGTGCCGTCACCGCGATGCCCGACGTGAAGTCCAGGAAACGGCGGCCTGTGTCATCGATCAACCAGGTCCCCTCGCCACGGACGAACAGGTGCGGCGTGGGAGCGTAGACACCCAGGAGGTGCGCCCGGGCCTGGTGCGTGGTGGTCAGTGTTGCCATCGGATCCCCTCGTTGAGCTCCCAGCCCATCATGGCGTTCATGTTCTGGACAGCCTGTCCGGCTGCCCCCTTCCCCAGATTGTCCAGTGCAGCTCCAACCGTCACCACCGGTGGATCGATCCCCTCCACCTCCTCGGCACCGAGAATCAGAAGGTCGGTCCGGAGGACCTGCCGAAGCTCGGGGAGTCCTTCCGGAAGCACCCGAACGGCGCTGCTGTTCTCGGGGTAACGCCCTCGCCAGCACTCGCGGATACCGCCCGCCGTGGTCCCGGGATGGACCGGGACGGTGAGCGTCTCCAGGATCCCCCGTGGCAGCGGAAGGAGGTGGGGCTGGAAGATGAGGGGAAGTCCAGGTAGGAGGGCCCTCATCTCCTTCAGATGGCGGTGACGGTTCCCCCAGCCATACGCCCGGTAATTGTCCGCCACCTCGGCGAAGAGGAGGTCCTGCCGGGGCGTGCGGCCCGCCCCGGTGACTCCCGACGAGGCGTGGATGCTCAGGGGGCGGGTGGGGTCGATCATCCCCGCCTCCGCCAGGGGCAGGAGGGAGAGGATGACCCCGGTGGGATAGCAGCCCGGGTTCGCCACCAGACGAGCCTCCGGCATCCGGTGGGACGCCAACTCGGCCATGCCGTAGACCGCATCCTGCTCGTTGCCCGAGCCGGGGCGGTGGTCGGCGGTCAGGTCGATGAGGCGTGGAGTCGCGTCCCCGAAGGCCTCCCGGAGGTCCGTGACCCAATGAGCCGCAACCCCGTGGGGGAGACAGAGAAAGATGGCGTCCACCTCGCCGCACGCCTCGAGGGAGGGCGGGGTGTAGGGGAGGCCGGGAACCGGGGAGGGTGTCCCGGCCAGGGACCGGGACGAGGCGAAGGCCACACGGATGCGGGGATGACGGGCCAGGAGGCCCAGGACCTCCATCCCCGTGTATCCCCCTCCGCCCAGAACGCCGACCTTCACGCCACCAGGGATGGGATCTTTTGAAGTATTCATAGAATAATTATTCACACTTCTCCGCGTGGGTCAAGGACTCCGGGTCCGGGTCCTACGTCCGGCCTCGACGATGGCCTCCACCCGACGAATCACCTCGTCCATCTCCTCCTCGCTCCGAAGCACCAGGAGGATGGTGTCGTCCCCGGCGATGCTCCCCAGAACCTCCGGCCACTCCTCCCAGTCGATCCCCAGAGCCACGGCCTGAGCTCCCCCTGTCATGGTCTTCACCACGAGCAGATTCCCGGCCCCCCGCGCCGACACGAACAGGGTGGGGAGGAGCTGCTCCAGAGGTGGGGTATTCTCCCACTCGTCGGGAAGGGTGTAGTAGGGCTGTCCGTCGGCGCCCTGGACCTTTACGAGGCGAAGCTCCCGAACATCCCGGGACAGGGTGGCCTGGGTCACCTCGATGTCGCGCTTCCCCAGGAACTCCCGGAGCTGCTCGTGGGATCCCACCCGCTCCTCGCGGACGATCTTCAGGATCGTGTCATGTCGATCGCGCTTGCTCATGGGCTTCTTCTCCGGCCCGTCATTCCGGCGCCATCCGATGGAAAGTCAGCTTTCCGGCCTCCCGGGCCTCGGTGGACTGGCGCACCCACTCGCTCCGGAAGAGGAGAAGGGGCCGGTCGGCCCGATCCCGCACCACGGTGCAGTCGTAACCGGATGCCACGCGTCGGATCTCGGCCTCGGGACCTTCCACCCAGCGCGCGTCCCTGTAGGGGAGCGGCTCGAGGCGGGCGTCCACATTGTACTCGTTCTCCAGACGGTGCAGGAGCACGTCGAACTGGAGTTGGCCCACGGCGCCCACCACCGGCGCCGGCCCCGTGATCCCATCGGTGAAGAAGACCTGGACCGCCCCCTCCTCGGAAAGCTCCAGGAGCCCCTTGTCCAGGTGCTTGCGGCGGAGGGGGTCGGGCACCTGGACCCGGGCGAACCGCTCCGGAGAGAAGGCCGGGATCCCTTCGAAGCGGACCTGACCCGACTCCGAGAGGGTGTCACCGATGCGCAGGTTCCCGCGATCGTGGATTCCCACTACATCCCCGGGCCAGGCCGACTCCACCGCCTCCCGTTCCTGGGCGAAGAAGGTCTGGGGCCGAGCCATCCGCACAGGCTTGCCCGTCCGCATGTTCACGGCCGATTCCCCCGCCAGGAAGTGCCCGGAGCAGATGCGGACGAAGGCGATGCGGTCCCGATGCTTCGGATCCATGTTCGCCTGGATCTTGAAGACGAATCCGGAAAAATCGTCGTCCAGTGGATCGACTCGGCGCTCGTCCGCTTCCCGGGGCGTGGGGGACGGCGCGTACTGGAGGAATCGTCGCAGGAAGGGCTCGACCCCGAAGTTCGTGAGGGCGCTCCCGAAGAAGGTGGGCGCCACCCGCCCCTCCTGGAACGCCACCGGGTCGAAGTGGGCGCCGGCGGCGTCCAGGAGCTCCACGTCCTCGGCCAACTGGTCCCGGGCCCGGGTACCCAGCAATTCTTCCAGTTCGGGGTCATCGAGGCCGGTCACATCGGTGGGCGGACGGCTGGCCCCGTGATCGCCTCCCTTCTCGAACAGGTGGAGGC
>PWZC01000369.1 GCA_003567615.1 Gemmatimonadota bacterium
TCCGACGGGCGAGTCAATCGCCGCGCCGGACGGACGATCCTGGAACGGATGGTGGCCTCCGGGTCGGGGGGCGCCGGAGCCGCCGAGGCCATCATGGAGGCCGAGGGGCTGTCCCAGATATCCGACGGTGGCCGGATCCAGGGGTGGGTGGAAGAGGTACTGGCCGCCCATCCCGATGAGGTGACCCGGTTTCGCGGCGGCGAGCGCCGGCTTCAGGGCTTCTTCATGGGCGAGGTGATGAAGCGGAGTCGCGGGAAGGCCGACCCGGGCGAGGTGGCCCGGATCCTGGGGATACGGCTGAAGGGCGACGCTCCGTCCTAGCTCCCGTCGCCCGCAGGATCCACCGGCTCCCCTCCGCCGCCCCGCCTTCGGGCGTCGGGGGCCCGGACGGTCGAGCCGGGCTCGGCCCGGATGTGGGGAGGCACCTCGGCTCCGAGCCCGGGAACGGTGAGATCTCGGGCCCTTGGGAGATAGATCAGGGGATCCCCCGGAAGAGGGAAGAACTCGTCGGCCCGGGCCAGGAGTTCTTCCGGATCCAGCCGTCCCCGCGACGATGCCAGCGCCTCCCGCCGGATCTGCTTGGCCAGTCTCAGGTGTCGTTCCCCGATGGGATCCAGTGCTCGGGCCTTGGCGGCATGTCCCCGGGCCAACCGCTCCATGACGGACTCGTAGGAGTGGCGCATGTACTGGTCCCTCACCTCGCGGGGGAACTCGAACCGGGAGCGTTTCAGGACCTCGTCGAAGACCTGCTTCCACCGCATGTCATCCTGGAAGGCCATCATTCCGCGGAAGATGCGCCGATTGGTCCGGAACGAAAACAGGGTGCGGGACAGGACCCGATCGAACAGTTCGTCCGCCGCTTCGTGGTCGTGGCGGAGGACGATGCGGCGGGCCCGCTTCACGTAGCGGTTCCCCAGCTCCACATCCATACGGTGTTCCCAGTACGTGTGGCCCACCGACTGGGTGGTGGAGGTGAGGAGGAGCCGTCTGGGAACGTAGATGTTGTGGGCCACCGTGTCGGCGGCCAGGTGGCTCAGGTAGCCCAATGCCACCGCGTGGAGCTCCTCGGTATCCGCCGCTGCCAGGATCTCCTCGCCGATGTGCCAGTGATGGGAGTGCCGACCTGTCTCGGCGTACTTCTTGGCGAAGGATATGTCGGCTGCCACGGATCCGTAGAGGTAGGCAATCCGATTCCGTTCCAGAAGCGTCCGGATGGCAGGGGGCAGGAGGTGGAGCGACGAGAGAACCGCCTGCCCGATGGCCACATGGGTCCCAGGACCCCAGGCCAGCGCCTCCGCCGGAGTGAGCAGCAGCCACACGACGGCCCAGATCAGGGACGCCGCGAGGGCGGAGCCGGCGAAGGGGGCAGCGAACATAGCTCGAGGTGACTGAGTCCGGATCAGGTGCGGTGGGAGGAAGGGTACCGTACTTCCGCCGTCAGGCATTGCTCCCCGGTCTCAGACCTTCCCGGATCGCCCGGAGGCGGGCCGGAGCGGATCTGAGTGCCGCGAGAGGGCGTCCCCCGTCCGTCCGGCCCGCCGCCCCGGGTAACCGACGAGCGGCCTCGGCCAGCAACTCCGACCTGGCCGCCTGGATGAACTCCCGCCCCAGATCGGACAGGGCTGTCCGGAACTGCGACGCGTCCCGGAGGGTGCGCCGGCCAGATCGTCGCACCTGGCGGGCGTCACGGCGGAGCTGCCGTCGGGCCGGGCCCAACCGCCCGGCGATACGGCCGCGGGTCGGCCGATCCGCTACCGCCAGGAGGCCCAGACCGGCCCCCAGGGCCAGGCCAGCGAGGATCCCGGCTGAAAACTCGGCGGAGTCGCGGGCAGGAAGCAGATTCATGCGTCCTCCTCCTCTTCGGAAAGTAACGAGCTCCGGAGGGGGTCTCCTGCCGGGGGTGTCCGGGGCATCCTCTCCGGGTTGGCGTCCCCGCCTCGCAGCGACCCCCGTACCCTCGGGCTCCCGCGGCCGCTTCGACGGCGGCCTCCATCTCCCAGCTGGCCGATTCCCTTGCGAACACCTCGGGCCGCACTGGCCGTGTCCACGAAGACCTCTTCCGCTTCGGCCTGGACCACCTCCATGAGCGCGTTGAACTCGTCTATCCGCTCTTCCATCCGGGTTGAAACCTGTTCCAGGCGGTCCGAAAGGAGGGAGACGGAACCCTGAAGGCGACCTACTTCGCCCTTCAATGTGCTGGAGATCTCCTCGACGTTGCCGGCCGTCTTCCGAAGGTGCTCCAGCGCCGGGTCCTCAGCCACCCGCTTCCGCGTCGACTCGAGACCCTGGATCAGCTTCCGCGTCATGAGGAGGAGGAAGAGAAAGGTCAGGAGAACCGCCAGAAAGGTGGCTCCAATGAGCCCCGCCGCCACAACCACCACCACGTCGAAGCCGTCCCGGACCGGTACGGCGAAGACGGTGTCGGCGGCCACCGTCATCTCCGGAGCCCCGAGGAGCGCTCCGGGATCGGTGGCCAGCCGGACTGCACGAATCCCAAGATCGAGAACATTCATACCATTGACGATACGGGGAACCCGCCTCCGGATCCAGTGTCTGCGCCCCGTTTGCTCGAGGCCGGCCCCGCTGCTCCATGCCCCACCGGCCCCGGTCGGCCCCGTTGTAGAGACGGGGGAAGGGGCCTAGCTTCCAATCGCAGCCGGGCTCCCGTCGCTCCGTCCGGCTTCCGCCTCCTCCCCGATCCCATGGCCTACTTCGAAGTTGACGGAGGGCACGTACTCTCCGGCCGTATCCGCCCCACCGGTAACAAGAACGCCGCGCTGCCCTGCCTGGCCGCCTGCCTCCTAGCCGAGGAACCGGTTCGCCTCGAGAACGTACCTCGGATCCGGGACGTGGAGACCCTCCTGGAGATCATCTCTTCGCTGGGTGCCAAGGTGGCCTGGGTCCAGGAGGGTGTGGTGGAGGTGGACGCCTCCGGAGTGCAGGTGGGACGCCCCGATCCCACGCTGGCCGAGCGGATCCGGGCCTCCATCCTCCTGGCTGGGCCTCTCCTCGCCCGCTTCGGCTCCGTCACCCTCCCGCCACCGGGCGGCGACGTCATTGGCCGGCGCCGGCTGGATACCCACTTCCTCGCGTTCGAAGCCCTTGGCGCCCAGGTCACCTTCGAGCCGGGGGACTTCCGGATTGTCGCGCAGGAGTTGAAGGGGGCCGACGTCTTCCTGGACGAGCCCTCGGTCACCGCCACCGAGAACGCCGTAATGGCGGCGGTTCGGGCCCGTGGCATCACCCGGTTCCGCAACGCCGCCTGCGAGCCCCACGTCCAGGATCTCTGTCGTCTCCTCGTGGCCATGGGCGCCGATATCCGGGGGATCGGTACCCAGACGCTGGAGATCCGGGGGGTCGAGGCTCTGGCCGGGACCACCTTTCGCGTCGGTGCCGACCACATCGAGGCCGGATCGTTCATCGGCCTCGCCGCCGTCACCCACAGCGTGCTGACCATCGAGGACGCCCCCGTCGAGCACCTGGACTCCACCCTCCTCGGTTTCAAGCGCCTCGGCGTCGAATGCCAGGTGGACGGCCGGGATCTCACCGTTTTCGGCGACCGGGGAAAGGTGGTGCAGCAGGACGCCTTCGGTCACGTCCCCAAGATCGACGACGGCCCCTGGCCCGCCTTTCCCGCGGACCTCACCTCCATCGCCCTGGTCACCGCCACGCGCTGCAGCGGAACCATCCTGATCCACGAGAAGATGTTCGAGTCCCGCATGTTCTTCACCGACAAACTGGTGGGGATGGGCGCCCGCATCATCCTCTGTGATCCGCACCGGGCGGTGGTGGTGGGACCCTCCGAACTTCGGGGCGGCGCCGTGGAGAGTCCGGACATTCGAGCCGGGATGGCACTCCTCCTGGCCGCGCTGACGGCTCGTGGCCGATCGCGGATCCACAACATCCAGCAGATCGAGCGGGGCTACGAACGGATTGACGAGCGTCTGCGGGGTCTTGGAGCACGGATTCGGCGGGTGGAAGGGGGTGAAGGTTGAGCGGCTCTGGCCCCGCGGTTGAACCGATGCCGCCCTTTGGCTAGAGTATAGGGCGATTCGGCGGCTGCGGAAGCAGCTTTTTCGAAGTGGGGGAGCGGGTGTCCCCCGCTTTTTTTTACTCTGTGGTTCCGGGTTGCACGCCCGGATCCCGACGGAGTGGGACGAGGAGGAGAGGGGGCATGGCGAAGCCGATTCCTGAGATCGACGCCGAGCTGGAAGCCAGGGTTGAGGCCCAGGGGTTCGAGCTGGTGGAGGTGGAATGGGCCGGGAGTGACCGTCGGCCGATCCTGCGTTTGCGGGTGGATCTGCCGGATTCCCGTCCCGGTGCAGGAGTCACGGTGGCCGACTGCGCGCGGCTGAGTCGCGAGCTCGAGCCGTGGTTGGACGAGCACCCGTCCGTGCCGGAGCGATACACGGTAGAGGTGTCCTCGCCAGGCGTGGAACGGCCCCTGAACCGCAGGCGGGACTTTCAGCGATTCGCTGGTGAGTCCGTGGTGCTGAAAGGGGCCGAGCCCCTGGCCGGGACCAGGTCCCGGCGGCTCGAAGGAGAGTTGGCCGGCGTGGAAGAAGGAGCGGACCAGGAACATTATGAGGTCCTGGTTCGTCGAAAGGGGGGGGATGTGCTCCGAATCCCCCGTCAGGACATCGAGAAGGCTCATCTCGTCTTCCGCTGGAAGGACGACGAATGACGGGATGAAGGCGCCCCGGCCCGGCCGGAACCGGGGAAGCCGAGGCCGGACCCCAGATCTGTAGCGAGGTGAACATGGCGAACGCCGGACAGATTGTCGCTGCCATCCGAGAGATGGCGGCCAACAAGAGCCTCTCCCACGAGGAGATGAACGACCTGATCCGGGACGGGATCCTGGCGGGTCTGGGGCGCATCTATGGACCGAATGTCCGGGCCGAGATCGAGATCGACGAGCACAGCGGCGAGATCGAGATCATCGTGCTGAAACGGGTGGTCGAGGCCGTGGAGGATCCTTCCTCCGAAGTTTCCCTGGAGAAGGCCCGCTGGGACGACCCCACCTTCGAGGTGGGGGACGTCATGGAGATCCCGGTGGATTTCGCCGA
>PWZC01000452.1 GCA_003567615.1 Gemmatimonadota bacterium
CCGGCGTCCCGGAGAAAGCGGATCCCGATCCCATCCTGGATATGGAACCGCTTGAGCTCCATGGGAGATCCATCGCCCGATTCTCCCAGGTATACGCCGCCGTCCGTCAGGACACCGTCCACATCCAGAACCACGAGCCGGATCCGCTTCGCCAGGGCATGGGGGATCCGCTCGCGCCCCGAGAGGCGCTCCGTACGCCCGGTGGTGGGCGGGACCGGGCCGGTGGGCATGGCGACACCTGCCGCACTGCTCCGCTTTCGCCGGATGAGGAAGGTCACCGGGAGACGACTCCAACCCCGGTGTCCGTCCGCTCGGCCGCCTCCACGATTCCGGCCACCTCCGTGGCGGCCCCGATGAAGGACGCGAAGAGGGGGTGCGCCCGGGTGGGGCGGCTCTTCAGTTCGGGGTGGAACTGGCACCCGATGAACCAGGGATGATCCGGAAGTTCGATCATCTCCACGAGTTTGCCGTCCGGGGAGAGTCCGCTCAGAACCATGCCGGCCTCTTCCAGATGCCCCCGGTATCCATTGTTCACCTCGTAGCGGTGGCGATGCCGTTCGGAGATCTCGGTGGAGCCGTAGACGGCATGCGTGCGGGAGCCGGGCGTCAAGGTGGCAGGGTAGGCCCCGAGGCGCATGGTGCCTCCCTTGTGGATGACCTCATGCTGCGAATCCATGAGGCAGATGACCGGATGGGGCGAGCCCGGATCGAACTCCACGGAATGGGCCTGTTCCAGACCGCAGACATTCCGGGCATACTCCACCACGGCGCACTGCAGCCCCAGGCAGATGCCGAAGAAGGGCATCCCCTCGGTACGGGCGTACCGAATGGCCTGGAGCATTCCCTCCACACCCCGGGGGCCGAAGCCGCCGGGGATGAGGAGACCGTGATAGGGAGCCAGGTGAGGACCTGGATCCGCCCCCTCGAACTCCTCGGAGGAGAGCCAGTCGATCTCGACCCCCACATCGTGGGCGATGCCGCCGTGGATGAGGGATTCCTGGATGGACTTGTACGAGTCCACCAACTCCGTGTACTTGCCTACCACGGCGATGCGGACCGTCCCCCGCGAAGGCCGGGTGATCCGCTCCGTCATCTCTTCCCACCGGGTCATGTCCGGGGCCGGGGCCTCGAGCCCGAGCAGCTCCAGGACGTAGTCGTCCAACCCCTGCCTCCTGAGATCCAGGGGGACTTGGTAGATGGACTCGGCGTCCCGCGCCTCCACCACGCCACGGGCGTCCACGTTGGTGAAGAGGGCGATCTTCCGCCGGATCTCCTCGTCCAGGGGGTGCTCGGCCCGGCAGATCAGGATCTGCGGCTGGATCCCGATCTGCATCAACTCCCGGACCGAGTGCTGGGTCGGCTTGGTCTTGAGTTCCCCGGCGGCGGCGATGTAGGGCACCAGGGTGAGGTGGATGTAGATGGCGTTCTCGGGCCCCACCTCCTGGCGGAACTGGCGGATCGCTTCCAGGAAGGGGAGGCTCTCGATATCCCCCACCGTGCCCCCGATCTCGGTGATCACCACGTCGTGATCCGGGGCGAGCTTCCGGATGTTGGCCTTGATCTCGTCGGTGATGTGGGGAATCACCTGAACCGTGGAGCCCAGATAGTCCCCTCGGCGCTCCTTTTCGATGACGGACTGGTAGACCCGGCCCGTGGTGATGTTGTTGTCCTGGGAGAGGGACTCGTCGATGAACCTCTCGTAGTGCCCCAGGTCCAGGTCCGTCTCGGCCCCGTCGTCGGTGACGAAGACCTCCCCGTGCTGGAAGGGCGAGAGCGTCCCCGGGTCCACATTGATGTAGGGATCGAACTTCTGGAGGGTCACCCGAAGGCCCCGCTCCTTGAGGATTCGGCCCAGGGAGGCGGCAGCGATGCCCTTACCCAGCGACGATACCACGCCGCCGGTCACGAAGATGTATTTGGTCGAATCGTCGGTTCGGCTCATGGTCGGACCTCAGGGGTGGAATCGGTCCCAAGGATGGGACAGGGTTCCCTCCATTCTGACGACATCCCGTCCGGTGTCCACCCCCGGAGGCATGCCGTGGGGAAGGACGGAGGGAGGGATCCCGCCGCCTGTGCAGCCTCTGCAACCGATCAGGGACTCGTCCGGAGGCGCGCGAAGGCACGGACCGGGGCCGTCACGCCGTCAATGCCCGGAGTCTCGAGGTCTGGAGACGGGATCCCGCCTGACCGCGATCCATGCTCGGGTATGCAAAAACCACGCCATAAACCTATGGCAAAGGTGGATCGACGGCAACCGAAGCACTGCTCAGGAGCCGTCGGCGGTGATGGAGGCCATCGCTCGGACCGCCGCTGCTCTCAGACCAGGCGGAGGAAGTTCTCCAGCAGCTCCCTTCCCCCCTGGCAGAACAGGGATTCGGGGTGGAACTGGACTCCCCAGATGGGAAAGCTCCGATGCCGTAGCGCCTGGATCTCCCCGGACGCCCCCTCACCGGTCGACCAGGCCACGGCCTCCAGTTCGTCGGGGAGGACGTCGGGATCCGTCACCAGGGAATGGTACCGGGTCACCTCCAGCGGGTTCGGGAGCCCCTGGAAGAGCCCTTCTCCGCTGTGGCGCACCAGACCAATCTTGCCGTGCATTACCCGTCGGGCCCGCACGGTGCGCCCCCCGAAGGCCTCCCCAATGGATTGATGGCCCAGGCAGACCCCCAGGAGGGGCGTGGTGGGACCCAGTCGACGGATGACCTCCACGCTCACCCCGGCTTCGTCCGGCGTGCACGGGCCCGGAGAGATGACCACGGCCCGGGGCGCCATTGTCACCAGGGCCTCCGGCGAGTGTTCGTCGTTGCGGACCACCACCGGATCCGCTCCCAACTCGCCCAGATGCTGTACCAGGTTCCACGTGAAGGAGTCGTAGTTGTCGATGACCAGGAGCATGGTGGGCCTCAGAAGTCCACGGGTCGGAGGTAGTATTCGCCCAGGCCGGTGGACGAGACCATGGCGATGGTGGGGAGTTTTCGTTTCCAGTGGGTGGACTCGAGGCGGCGCACCACAAGTTCCACCTCGGCGGAGGGGAAACCAGCCGCTTCCAACTCCCCGGGGGTGTGGTCCAGTAGAAGCCAGTGGAGGATCGGATCCGCCCTGGTATAGGAGATTCCCAGCTCATCCCTGTCATGGACTCCCTCCACGAGATCGGCGGACGGTGCCTTCTCGATTACCGGCTCGGGAATGCCCAGGTGCCGGGCCAGGGCCCACACCTGGGTCTTGAAGAGATCGCCCAGGGGATTGATGGGCGGAGAGTCGTCGGCGTGCCATGTGAAGTATCCCAGGAGGCGTTCGCTCTTGTTGCCGGTCCCCAGGGGGAGCGCGCGGAGCCGGGCCGACTGGTCCCAGAGGATGACGAAGCGGGTTCGGGCGGCCAGATTGCCCCTGCGCAGGTCCGAGATCTCCGCCTCCTCTCCCTCTACGTAGGCGTCCACCATGGGCGTAATGGAAATGTCCCGGGGCGTCAGTCCCAGGTGCTTCGCCACCAGCTTTCCGTGCTCCAGGCTCTCCGGGCTCGACGTTCGGTATGGAAGGAAGAAGGCATGGACATTCTCCTTCCCGAGGGCCCGGACCGCCAGCGCCGCCGACACCGCCGAATCCACCCCGCCCGAAAGGCCCAGTACGACCTTCTGGAAGCCGCGCCGTACCTGGATCTCGTGCTGGAGGAAGGTGACCAGCGCCTCTTCCACCATGGGGAGATCGAGGTCCAGGACGGACGTGTCGGCGGGATCGGGAAACCGGTCACCGTCGGGTTTCCCGGGGCGGGTCGTCCGGCCATGTGGCCCAGCCCGGTCCGGGTCGGAGCCTGTTGAGCTCGGTGGTGCGTCGCCCGGTGTGAGGGCGGGGATCCCATGGCCATCCCGGGGCGGGCCGGCCGCTTCGACCCTGTCGAGCGCCCGGATGAGCACCGGAAGTCTGGTTCGCAGGTCCGATGTGACCGAAGCCCGGTTTCGGGAGCGAATGGTGGCGCCCCGGTCGACTTCGACCTCCAGCACGTCTTCACGGAAGAGGCGGGCCCGACCCAGGATGCGGCCCGACGGATCGTACGCCACACTTCCACCGGAAAAAAGCTTACCCCCTTCACTTCCCGCCAGATGACACACCAGGAGGTGGACCGAGTGCTCCATGGCGATGGAACGACCCACGGCGTCCCACCGATCCAGGCTCCCGGGGATGCCTGGCCCCGGGGCCAGGTCCCGGGCCGGGGACGCGGCCAGGCAGACCATCACCTCCGCCCCGTCCAGAGCCAGGATGGTGGGGACCAGGGCGTGGTGCATGTCCTCGCAGACCATGGGGCCGATTCGCCCCAGGGGAGTTTCCACGGCTCGGAGCTCTCGACCCGGTACGACGAAGCGGGCCTCGTCGAATACGCCGTAGGTGGGCAGGAACAGCTTCCTGTGGACGTGGTGGACCTGCCAGGCCCCATCGAAGGGGGTGAGATGCACGGCCGCGTTCTCCACACCGTCCGGTCCGGGAATGTAGCTCCCGAGAATCACATCGGGGGCGTCGGGCGGGGGCGGACCCAGCGCCGTGGCGATGGCCAGGGGTGAACGGCTGACGGAGCCGACCGCTCCCTCCACGAAGTAGCCGGACACGGCCGTTTCCGGGAAGAGAATGAGGTCGGACCGGGCCGAGAGATCCCGGATCATTCCGGCCATCCGGTCCAGATTCTCCGGGATCCGCCCCTTCCGAGGATGGAACTGCGCCAGGGAGACTCTCATGGAGATGGGTGTGTCACGGTTGGGGACGGTTCGCAGGGGGTGCGGGAGAACTCCACGTCATTCAAGGATGGCCTTCCGGTTCCCGGCGTCAACGGGTCCTGAAACCCTTCGGGTCCGGGATCGTTCGCTTGACCATTCTCCGGAGCGGGTGGGGCAGGTCTGGCGGATCCTGAGCGGGTGTGTACGTTGGATCGGTGCAACGGCCCGGAACGGGAACGCCTTCTTCATCTCGGTTTACCAAACCCTGAGGTGGGGCGGAGCGTTCATTCGACCGGACCCATCACTCGAGAGGCTTTGTCCTGCACCTCCCCAAGACCGTGGATAGCCGC
>PWZC01000220.1 GCA_003567615.1 Gemmatimonadota bacterium
CCGGTCGTTCGCCGCGAGATTTCCTGTCGCTCGACTGCCCCGGTCGGACCGTTCGCCCCCGGCCCCTTCCTCGCTGGACCACCTGACTCGATTCCCTGTGACCGACACCCCAAGTCCTCCACCCACAGACGACTCCGCCCGACCCCGCACCCTCGGGTTCGTGGCGGCAACCGGCATCGGGGTCGCCGCCATCGTCGGCGGGGGGATCTTCGTTCTGGGTGGTGTGGCGGTGGCGGAGGCCGGACCGGCGGCCATCCTGGCGTTTTTGCTCAATGCCGTCATCGCCTTTCTCACGGCGGCGGCATTCGCCGAACTGGCGACGACCTTTCCCGAGAATGGAGGTCAGTACGCCTACGCCCGGCGTACCTTCTCGGTGCAGGCGGCCTTCGGGGGGGGGTGGATCATGAGCTTCGCCCACATTGTGGCCGCAGTCCTCTATGCCCAGGGATTCGGCGAGTTCGGCCTGGCGGCGCTCCAGGCCCTGCTTCCTGCGCTGAGCGGGGCGGAGGGAGGGGGAACACGCGCCATCATCCTGGTCCTGGCCCTCCTGGCCACCGCCGGGTACGCCCTGCGCCTGGCCCGAGGGGCCGTGGCCAGTGGCCAGATCGAAAACGTCGGGAAGCTGGCCGTGTTCGGATTCCTCATCGCGGCCGGGCTGGCGCTGGTGATCCGGGAGAGCCCGGGCCGTGCGCTGGCGCCGCTGACCCCGTTCGTGGAGACGGGGTGGATGGGTGTGGTGGCGGCCATGGGCTTCACCTTCATCACCTTCCAGGGCTTCGAGCTCATCGCCGGGGTGGCGGGGGAGATCAAGACGCCCCGGCGGACCATTCCCCGGGCCATGTTCACCAGTCTCGGGATCACCCTCGCGGTGTACCTCCCTCTCCTCTTGGTGGTGATGAGCGTGGGGCTGGCCCCCGAGTTCGGCTCGCCGGCCCTCATGGCCCAGGCCTTCCCCGAGACCTACTTCGCCGAGGCGGCCTCGGCCTACCTGGGGAGCTTCGGTTTCTGGCTGGTCATCGTAGCGGCACTCCTCTCGACGCTCACGGCGCTCCAGGCCAATCTCCTGGCGGCGTCCCGGGTGGCTATGGCCATGGCCCGCGACCGAACCCTGCCCCGGGCGCTGGAGCGGCTCCACCCCAGGACGGGCGCCCCCATCGCCGCTGTGGTCTTTGTGGGCGTGTCGGTGGGGATCCTGATCCTGGTGGTGCCGGACCTGGCGGCGGCCGGTGCGGCGGCGTCGCTGGTGTTCCTCATCACCTTCGGGATCACGCACCTGAGTGCATGGCAGGTGCGGCGAAGGGGGAAGGGACGGATCGAGGGTGCGTTTGCCACGCCCTTCTTCCCTCTGGTGCCGGCGGTGGGACTCGCCGCCTGTACGGCCCTGGTGGGGTTTCAGCTTGTGACCGTGCCCATTGCCGGACTCCTCCTCCTGGTCTGGCTCGGCGTCGGCGGCTTCGTCTATGTGGGGTTCCTGTCGAACCGGGCCGAGGCGCTGGATGCGGCCCTGGCCGGTGGGGATCCGCTGCTGGGTCGACTCCGGGGGAAGCACCTCTCGGTGCTGGTCCCGGTCGCCAATCCGGCCCGGGCCGAGGGGCTGGCTTCGCTGGCGGCGGCGCTGGCTCCGCCCGTGGCCGGGCGAGTCCTGCTGCACCAGGTGGTGGTGGCGGGTCCCGAGACCCCCGAGGCACGGATCCGGGAGGCGCTCCAGGACGGGAGCTCGGCGCTCGGCAATGCGTTGGTGCGCACCCGCCGGGAGGGGGTGGAAACGGAGCTCATCCTCACGGTGGCACCGGAGCCCTGGGGTGAGATCGCTCGTCTGGCCCGGGAGCAGGAGGTGAACAGCGTCCTTCTGGGGATGGCCCAGGCGCCGGAGACCGAGGCCGGGCTCGAGGAGGCCGGAGACCCGAGACATCCCCTGGACCGAATGCTCGAGCAGCTTCCCTGCGACGTGGCCCTCCTCCACGCCCCGCCGGAGTTCGACCTTTCCAGGGTCCGACGGGTCCTCCTCCCCCTGAGCGGGGAGAACCACCATGCCCGCCTCCGCGCCCGAATCATCGGAACCCTGGCCCGGAAGGGGCTGGACGAACTCCATTTTGTCCGGGTCATCGATCCCGAGACCTCCCGGGAGGCGGGAGCACGGATGCTGTCCGATCTTCGGACCTTCGTTCAGGATGAAGCCCGGGGTCGAGGAACGGCGGAGGTGATTCGGTCTGCCGAGGCCATCCCCGAGATCATGCGCCAGGCAGCGGACTACGATCTGCTCATCCTGGGGAGCACACGTCCCCGGGGGGGACGGAGTCGGATCGGTGGTCTGCTGGCCCGCATGGTGCGGGATGCCCCGTGCCCGGTGCTCATCCTCTCCCATCCGCCTCAGTCCGGTTTCGCGGCGGAGGCCGACGGGTTCTATCGGCGATTCCGGGCTTCGAGGAATCGGGAGGGAGAGCCCAAATGAGGGCGGACGCGGAGCTACGGGAAGGAGCACTGCGTCTGCTGGCCCGGCGGGAGCACACTCGCACCGAACTCACTCGGAAACTCACAGGTCGCGGATGGGATTCGGATGCCGTGTCGCAGTTGCTGGATGAACTGGCGGGCGAGGGACTGCAGTCCGATCTTCGCTTCGCCCGGGAGCACCTTCGGAGTCGTGTCGAGCGGGGGTACGGTCCACGCAAGATCCTGGCTGAACTGCAGAAACGGGGGGTGGGTCGACCTCAGGCCGCCCGGGTGCTGGAGGCGGCGGATGTGGACTGGGCTGCGCTGGCCCGTCGGGTGTACCGGGAGCGCTTCGGAGTGGAGGCTCCACCCTCCGACGATCGGAAGGAGCGTGCCCGACGGTGGCGCTCCATGGAGCGGCGGGGGTTCACGGCCGAGGCCATCGCACCCCTCATGGAGTAAGCACCCCCCCGAACCGGGATCCTGCACATGGAGGGGGGGCCCGGGCCCGGAGGGAGGGGGCGGCGCCCTGTTCGCCAACCAGGCCCCTATGCCACACTAACCCCCGATCTGCTCCAGAAGCTCGCGGGCAGCAGCATTGCCGGGATCCAGCTCCAGCACCCGGAGGAGCCCGTCCCGAGCTTCGTCGACCCGGCCCTGTTCCAGTCGGAGCAGAGCGAGGCTCCCGTGCGCCGCCGGATTCTCCGGGTCCCCGGTGACGGCGCGGAGGAAGGCGCGCTCTGCCTCCTCCGCATTGCCCGTGGCCAGGTGTAGTGAGCCGGCCTGCACCGCCGCATCCCCCATGAGGGGGTCCAGTTCTCCTGCTGTCCGGAAGGCATCCAGCGCCCCGGTGCCGTCTCCGGCCTCCGCCCGCAGAACGCCCAGGTTGAACCAGCTCCGAGGCCGGTGGAGGGGATCATCCTGGAGCAGTGCCTCCAGCTCCCGGATCGCTTCTCCGCGCCGCCCCAGGGCATACAGGACCTCGGCACGCTTGGTTCGTGCCTCGCCGAGACGGGGCTGCAGCCGCAGCGCCTCGTCCAGGTGGGGAAGTGCGCCGGCCGGGTCCCCCATACGCTCTTCCACCAGGGCTCCCAGGAGGAGGTGACCCCAGGGGTCGTCGGGATGGAGGCGAATGGCCTCTTCCAGGAGTTCATGGGCCCGGTCCACGCTCCCGGATTCCAGGTGGGCCCGGGCCAGGGCCAGGCGTCCTCCGCGAGTGAGGTCTCCCTCCTCCTCCGCAGCCCGTTCCCCGGCGGCGATGACCTCCGGGAGGTAGCCGGGGTGCCGATGCATGGTCTCGTAGAAGTGGAAGAGGGCGTCGGCCCGGAGGGACTCGGTCCGGCCCCGGGCTCGATGGCGGTGAAGATCCGGATCCAGACGGAGCCCCAGGGCGCCCACCTCCACGATCCGGAGGGGCGTGTCCGATTCGATGACCGGCCGGCCCGCGTCGGGATCTAGAGGTGGGCCGGGACGGCGCTGGATCCAGTGGTCGGTGAAGCGGACGTGGGGGACGTCGCTGGTACCTCCCATGCTCATGTGGCACGACACGCAGTCACCGCTCCGGGCCTCCTCCGGGGTGGCGGCGCCGGGACGGGAGCAGAGGGGATTGGGGCCCGGGGTACCGACGTGGTCCTCTCCCGTATGGCAGGTCAGGCACTGCTGTACGTAGTGGTCGGAAGGAAGCTCGTCACCGGGCGTGTGGGCGACATGGCAGGTGAGACAGGTCATCTCGGTGGCTTCGAAGCACGCACTCCGGGCCAGGCGGATGGGGTGGGAGTCGATGCCCACCCAGTCCGGATCCTCAAGCTGCAGCTCCGGCACGAAGACGGCCCGATTGTCCGTGAGGGCCATGCCGGGGCGGAAAGTGGTGGGGTCCTCTCCGTCGGGATAGGTGATGACACCCGCCAGATGACACTGGAGGCAGGTCGCCATCTGCCGGGATCGGTCCAGATGGGCCGGGTTCACGATCCAGGGGTCGGGCTCCCCTGCCGTAGGAGCCCGAGCCCGACGCCGGGCGTTGGCGTGCTCGGCGCCTGGCCCGTGGCAACGCTCACACGAGATGGCTCCAGGCAGATCCCGGTAGACGTTCTGGGTGTGGGGCTCCAGGACCGGGAGATCGCTGTGACACGCCAGGCACTGGAGGATGATGGGACGGCTGAAGCGGTCGTTGGCCTCGCCGTACCCGGGGCTCATGTCCCAGACCTCCCGCCCGCTGTACCAGGTCAGGGGGTGCTGGGTGACGACCCCATCCTGGACGGCCAGGAAGGATCGGGTCTGATTTCCCGAGCCGATCACAAGATCGATGGGAACCCGAAGGTCGTGGAGGAGGGTGCCGTCGGCGTCCCGGAGGCGCTCCCTCTGTATCGGGGTTCCGTTGGAGGCAAGCTCCACCCGGTATTCCAGGCCATCGGCGGGGGAGGGGATCCAGTCGGATTCGCCCATTGCCGCCAGCACCGGCGCCAGGGACTGGCCATGGTTCGTTCGGCCATGGCGCTCCACCAGATCCGCATGGCAGGGCAGGCACCCCTGGTCACCCACATACCCCGGGTCCAGGGAGCCCAGGAGTCGATCGGGGTGGTGGAATCCGTCGGGATCGGGGGGCGGCGCGTCACC
>PWZC01000168.1 GCA_003567615.1 Gemmatimonadota bacterium
CATGAGGTTGTGGTTTCGGTCCACGGCTATGAGCCCCTCCGCACATGGGTCGAGGTTCCGCCGCAAGGGGAGGCCCGGGCCACCTTTGCCCTCGAACCCCGGCCATTCGTGGCCCGCCCCATCGTGGTGGATGGTCTGGAGCTCTCCGGTCTTTCCCGGGTCCGGGCTGGAAGGGCGGCCCTGGAATCCGCCGATATCCGGGCCGAAACCCGCGCCGGGGGTGATCTCAGCCGCGCCCTCCCGCGCCTGCTGGGAATCGCGTCGCGACCATTCCTCTCGGAGGTGCTGATTCAGGGCGGCGAATCGGTGAAGCAGCAGCTTCGCCTGGACGGGGTACCCATCTACAACCCGCTGGCGGTGGAGGGAATCGTCGGCACCTTCAGTCCCCTCGCGCTGGAGCGGGTCAATGTGCGCAAGGCGGGCTTCCCGGCCCGATTTGGAAGTGCGGCCGCGGGCATCCTGGATCTGGATCAGTCGGCGGGGCGTGGCCGGGGCACCGAGCTTCAGGTGGATCCCTTCAACGTCAATGCCAGACTTGGTATGGGAGTTCCGGGGGGTGGGGGACGCGAAGGCTCGCTCATGGTGGCCGGAAGAATGTCCCTTTGGGACGTGCTTCCCGTTCCAGCCCTCAACCGGACGCTGCGCGACTGGAATCGGGTGGACCCACTCCTTACCCGAGCCATGGAAGGACCCACTCCCCACCAGGAGGGGTTTGCCCCGAGCGAGGCGGTGGAGTACGTCGGTCACGGTCACGGGTCGGACATCCGGTCGTCGGACCTTCACCTGGCTCTTCGGATCCCCACCGGACCCGCCGGAGCCGTGCAGGCCTCCGCATACCGGGGGGCCTCGGACATCTCTACCCAGGTCTTCGCCGCCGGCCACCATGCCGGGTCCATCACACCTGACCGCATGATGATGGCCCAGGACGGATATGATTGGTTCAATACCGCCGGGCGTCTGCGCTGGGAGGGTCTGGTGGGATCCCGGAGTCTGCTTGCGGTCCAACTTCACGGAAGTCGCCATCGGTTCGAGAGCGGGTATCGGATGAGCCTTATCGGGACGGGCTCTTCCGAAGGTCCATCTGCGGTGGTAGAGGCGGATCACATCCTTGCGGACCGCCTGCGTTCGGCCCGGTTCCTCTCCGATCGGTCGCAGGTTGAGGAAGTGGGAGCGGCTGTCAGCATGGACATCTCGCCCGATAGCCGGCACCGGGTACATCTGGCGTTGGAGGCCACCCACGTAGACGGGCGTTTGGATCTGGATGGCGGCCTCTTTCCCCATCTTCGAGCCGACGCGTCCCACACCCGGCTGGCGGGGGGCATGGAAGACCGGTGGAGTCGGGGTCCGCTCACCCTGGAGGGTGGCCTGCGAAGCACGTGGATCGCGGACTCGGATCGTCTCTTCCACGAGCCCCGGGTTGCAGCGGAGTGGGAGGGGCAGCTCCACGGGTGGGGACCGGTGGCGACGCGGCTGTCGGCTGGGCTCTATCGTCAGTACGTGAACCAGCTGGAGCTGGCCAATCCCGGTCCCAGCGCCCTCGTCCCCTCCCTGCGCTTCTGGTTGCCCCACGAGGGAGGCCAGGGGGCTCCCCCCCTGGCTCGTCATCTGGCGTGGGAAGTGACAACGGCCCCCCACGACGGCTGGGAACTCCGGGCCGAGGTGTACATGCGATCCACCCGGAATCTTCCGGTGGTGGACCTGCCGGCAGTGGTGGGCGGGGGCGCGGGAGGGGATGTCAGCCCATCCGAGTTGGTGGAGATGACCCGTGCCTCGGCGTTGGGCGGTGGATTCCGGTTGCAGCGCTGGGGCGATGGGGTCCACGCTGAACTGGGCCATGACGTGATCCGTGCGCGACGGACCTTCCCCTCCCGCTTCGGCGGAGAGGCCGTGCCGGATCCGTCCGACGTGCCCCATCGGTCACTCCTTCGTCTGGAGGCACATGTCCACCCAGATGTCTCGCTCCGCTTTCGGGGCTCGGGCACCTGGGGGCGCAGTTGGGCATTTAGACGGGCCTACTACGATCTCCTGACCGTGCACGAGGACCGGCCGGAGCTTGGGGTGGGTCGACCGGGCGACTGGACGCTCCCGGGCCTCATCGAGGTGGATGTGGGTGCATCGTGGCGGGGAGCGCTGGGCGGGATGGCCCTCGAGTTGTCTGCGGATGCCCTGAACGTGCTCAACCGCCGGAATGTGCTGGATTACGGACTTCTACGTCTGGCGGACGGCACCGATGAGTACGTACGGGTCCCCCGCTACCTGTCCGGGTTCACCCCCAGCCTCACCCTCCGCGTCTCCTTCTGAGTCGTCGACGGACCTCCATTCCCAGCGATCTGATGGATCACCGGATCCGGCTGTCCTCCAGCGAAACTGGTCATTGATCCGAACTCGCGTGTTCTATTGTTGATAAGTGGCAAGCGCGCGGCTTTTGGGGTAACCAGAAATACTATGGAATTTAAAAGCCGTTCTGATTATTGGTTTACCGGTCGTTTGCCTGGTGTGTGCGCAATGAGCGCTTCACTCCGCAACCGCGAACACGAAAGACAGGTATAGACATGTTTCGAGAACAGTTACTTTCCCGCCGTTGGACCGCCCTTGCAGGGGCAGTATTCCTGACACTGGCTGTGACGGCCTGTGATGACGATGACCCCGTCACCCCGCCGGAGACGGATCCCGAGGTTGAGACCATTGCAGACGTGGTCGCCGCCGACGCGAACTTTTCGGTGCTGCTGAGTCTCCTGGAGGATGCCGGACTGGTGGATGCGGTGGCCGACGAAGACGCGACGCTCACCGTCTTCGCTCCCACCAATGCCGCATTTGGTCCCTACGACGCCGAGGCCATAGCTGGATCGCCGGAGGTGGCGCAGCAGGTCCTCCTCCATCATGTGCTGGGTGGAGTTGCCGTTACCTCGGACCAGCTCAGCGACGGTCAGCGGGTTGAGACGCTGGCGGGAGACGAGATCCTGGTGCGCATCGTGGACGGGCAGGTGTTCATCGACGGGTCCAGGGTCACCACCGCCGACGTGGAGACGGACAATGGTGTGATTCATGTGATCGACCGGGTCCTGGTGGGGAACCAGAATCTGGCCACAGTGGCGTCTGTGGTGAACCAGACCCAGACCCTGTTCGGAGTCGTAGTGGATGCCGGACTCGGTGACGCCTTCGCAGAGGCGGACGATTGGACGGTCTTCGCTCCCGACAATGCGGCCTTCGCGGCGGCGGCCGAGGTGCTGGCTGGTCTCGAGTCTGAGCAGGTCGCCGAGATCCTTCAGTACCACGTGCTCCCGTCGGGGATCGTGAATTCCACGGACCTCCTGGGTCTCCTGGCCTCCGAGGGCGGAGAGGTCTCTGTACCCACCGCGCAGGGTGAGACCGTGTTGATCACTCAGGAGAACGGTCAGATCGTGTTCAACGGTGGGCAGGCGACGCTCGACGTGACGAATCTGGACTACTACGCCTCCAACGGGATCATCCACCTCATCGACGGCATCCTTCTGCCGGAAGCCTACCGGCCCACCACCACCATCGCCGATGTCGTGGCCGGGAACGCGGATTTCTCAACTCTCCTCGCTGCCCTCGACGCCGCCGGCTTGGTGGGCGCCCTGGCCGACGCCGATGCCTCCTTCACGGTGTTCGCGCCAACCAACGATGCCTTCGGACCCATCAACGTCGATGCTCTTCTGGACAATGCCGATGCATTGACCCAGGTCCTCACCTACCACGTGGTCCCGGGTCCGGCCATCACCTCCGGCGCCCTGGAGGAGGGTGAGAACGTGGTGACGACCCTCTCCGGAGCGGAGCTGACAGTGACTCTCACCGCCGAGGGTGAGGTCTTCGTCGAGGGTTCGCAGGTCACCACCGCCGATGTGGAGACGGACAACGGTGTGATCCACATCATCGACCGGACTCTCCTGGGCAACCAGAACCTGGCCAACGTCGTGACCTTCACAGCCGAAACCCAGCAGCTTCTGGGCGCTGTGGCCGGGGCGGGTCTCGCCGAGGCCTTCGTCGAGGCCGAGGGTTGGACCGTCTTCGGACCCGACAACGCCACCTTCGAGGGGGCTGACCTGAGTGGTTTCTCAGAGGCGCAGATCGTGTCGATCCTGCAGTACCACGTCTTTGCCGAGGCTGTGGTGGCCTCAGGTGGGCTGCTGGGTCTCCTGGCCGACAATGACGGCGAGATCACCATTTCCACCCTCCAGGGTGAGGAGTTGACCATTGCCCAGACTGAGGATGGGATCGTGTTCAACGATGGGCAGGCAACGCTTGACCTGAACAACCTGGATTACTACGCCTCCAACGGAATCCTCCACATCATCGACGGCATCCTGCTGCCGCCGAGCTTCGTGGACTGACCGAACGCCCTTCCGTCCCGCCTTTGAGCGGGCCCACCTTTGCGGTGGACCGGCCTCTACAGGCGGGTACCGGAGGGGAAAATCGCAACGACCCCGGGGAGCTTCCCCGGGGTCGTTTGCGCATGGCACCGCGGTAGGTGTCACGCAGTGCTCAGGAGCCGCCTCGCGCCAGGGGCCGTCCCATTCGAATGTCCTTCAGGCGCATGGACAGGGATCCGATCACGGGAACCCGAGATTCGACGCGAACCAGGATCCGGTCTTCGTCGTCGCTGATGTAGACCTCCGCCTCCCCACCCTCTCCAAACAGCCCACCGGCCTTGATGATGGGGCGAACCACGATGGTCTCGAAGGTCCCGGCCGGCACCTCGATGGTCTCACGCCGCAGGACCTGGAGGATGACGGGGTTCCGATCGGCACGGAAGTACCGGTCCAGTTCGTAGGTCTCACCCACCTCCAGTTCCATGGTCCGGATGTAGTAGAGAAAAGCGATCTCATCCAGCGGAGCTTCGGTAGGAAGGTCCCCCTCGGCCTGGTGGTTCAATCGGTCCCAACGGCCCTCTTCAGGGATGATCTCGAAATGACGGTACCGATGGCGCCGGATCTGTTTCGTGTCCTGGATGAACCGCCGGCTGGACAGTCCCTGGATATCGAACCAGGACTGGTAGTGGTCGTCCACCCGAGC
>PWZC01000068.1 GCA_003567615.1 Gemmatimonadota bacterium
GAGGTCCGTGGGAAATGGCTTCGGCTCAGAAGTCGTCGGGTCCGGCCCCTCCGCCCGTGGGCGCCGCTACCGCGTCCACCGCCATCTCGAACTGAGCCCGGTAGAGACGGCCGTACAAGTCGTTCCTGGCCAGCAGTTCCCGGTGGGTTCCCTGGTCCACGATCCGGCCCTCCTGCAGGACCAGGATCCGGTCGGCGCGAAGGATGGTGGAGAGCCTGTGGGCAATGACCAGCGTGGTCCGCCCGGCCATGAGACGATCCAGGGCATCCTGCACAAGGGACTCGCTCTCCGCGTCCAAAGCGCTGGACGCCTCATCCAGGATGAGCAGGGAGGGCGCCTTCAGCAGGACCCGGGCGATGGCCATGCGCTGGCGCTGCCCGGCGCTGAGGGTAACCCCTCGCTCTCCCACCAGCGCGTTGTATCCGTGAGGGAGTTCGGCAATGAACTGGTGGGCGCGAGCCTCCCGCGCCGCCGCCTCGATCTCCGGGTCGGTTGCGTCCGGATTCCCATAGCGGAGGTTGTCGCGGATGGTCCCGGCGAAGAGGAGGGGTTCCTGGGGCACCAGGCCGATGGTGGACCGGAGCTCTTCCAGCGGCACCTCCCGTACATCCACACCGTCGATGCGCACGGCACCGGCAGTGACGTCGTAGAACCGGGGGAGGAGAGAGGCCACGGTGCTCTTTCCGGCCCCGGAGGCTCCCACCAGTGCCACCGTCTCGCCCGGCTCCAACTCCAAGTCGATCCCGTGGAGGACCTCAGGCAGATCCGGACCATACCGGAAACGGACTTCCTCATAGCGGACCCGGCCCTCCACCGGTCGGGAGAGTGACCGGGGTCGCTCCGGTTCCGCCAGCTCCCTGGGATGGTCCAGGAGTTCGAAGATGCGCCGTGCCGCGCCGGACGCCTCCTGCAGGTTGCTCCAGAAGCCGGCCAGCGAGGTCACGGCTCCGGCGATGGTCACCGCGTAGAGGAGAAAGGCCACCAGGGTCCCCGGGGTCAACTGGCCATCGAGTACGAGCCGCCCCCCTTCCCAGAGGACCAGGACAATGGCACCGAAGGCGGTGAAGGTGACCACCCCGGTAAGGAGGGCCCGGGCCACCGCCCGCTTCAAGCCACGGGACCGGGTGTCCTCGACGGCCTCGGCAAAGAGTTCCTCTTCCCAGGCTTCCCGCGTGAAGCTCTGAACCGTTCGGACCTGGGAGAAGACCTGCTCGGCCCGGGATACGGCGTCAGCCAGCCGGTCCTGGATTCCGGTGGAGATCCGGCGGACACGCCGTCCCAGGAGCCACCCCGCCAGTACCGTGGGGGGAATGGCCACAAAGGTGACCAGGGTGAGCCGCGGGTGGGTGATGGTGACCAGGATCACGGCCCCGGCCAGGAAGGTGATCTGGCGCACCAGTTCGGGAATCCCGAAGCGGAGGATCCCCTGGATCAGCCCCGCGTCGGAGGCCAGTCGCGACGAGAGCTCGCCGACCCTGCGCCGGGAGAAGAAACCGGGGGGCTGCCGGATGAGGCGGCGGAAGAGGTCCATCCTCAGATCGGCCACCACCCGCTCGGACACCGAGGCGGTAAGGTAGCTCTGGGCGAAATTCACCACAGCCTGGAAGAAGAACAGTCCGATCAGGAAGACGGCTACCCGGTTCAGGAGCCCCCGATCATCCGCCAGGAAGGCAGCATCCAGAAGTTCCCGGACCACCAGCGGAAAGGCGAGTCCGATGGCGGAACCGAGCAGGATCAGGATCGCCGCCCAGAAGAGGGCGGCTCGATAGGGTGCGACCCTGGGCCCCAGACGCCTCAGGAACGCATATGGCTTTCGCTCACTCATGTGACTGTCCCAATTGGCCCCTTCGCCCGAACCGGGCTTCAGCGTAGCTTCTCCGGATGCGCAAACCGAACCCTTCGGCGCAGGTCGCCCTGGCCTATGCCCAGGTGATCCTGGCCGGCTCCCTCTGGGCCACCTCCGGCCCCATCTCGGTGGCCCTCTTCCGACTGGGCATCCCCCCCACCAGTGTGGCCATCCTGCGGCCATCGGCGGGAGTCCTCTTTCTCCTGGCCATCCTCGTCGTGCGGCAGATCCGCCGGTCGCCCCGACTCCGGCCTTCAGCCGCGGTTGACCGGCAATCCGGAGAAGGCACTCCCGAGCCGCCCAGTGGGAGGCAGCGCCGAGCGGACCTGGCCGGGATGATCGTCCTGGGCGGGATCATCGTAGGCATCTTCCAGGTGGCATACCAGATGTCCACGGATTCGGTGGGCGTGCCGGCCACCGTGGCACTCCTGTATCTGGCGCCGGCCATGGTGATAGCCGCCTCGGCCTTCCTCTTCCGAGAAAGAATCACGCCGGCGAAGGCGGTCCTGGCCGGAATCTCCATCGCCGGGGTGTGGATGACGGTTCTCGGGACCCGGGGTGTGGATCTGGAGTTGACCCCTGCCGGAATCCTCTGGGGATCCCTGTCCGGTACGGCCTACGCGGCGTACACCCTCTTCGGCAAGTGGTACGGCCGGCGGCATGGGCCGCTCATCCCCCTCTTCTGGAGTACCGCGGCGGGAACGGTCTTCCTCGGACTGGTCTGGGTCGTCAGGGGTGTGGAAGTGATCCTGCCGGGAACACTCACCGAACTCCTCCTGGTCCTTCTGCTGTGACTGGTCACCATCGCCCTTGCGGCCCTCCTCCTCTTCAACGCCATGCGCACGCTGGAGGCCGGCAGAGCCTCCATCGGGACGACGGTGGAGCCGCTGATGGCAGCGATCCTGGCCTGGCTCTTCCTGGACCAGGTTCTGACCGCCTGGGGCGTCGCCGGCCTCGTGGTCCTGGTTGTGGGCGTCGCCGGGGCGTATGCCGTCCGGAGTCCGGCGCCACGTGAACGGTGACATGGCGACGCCTTGCCGACCCGGACTCTCCTCCCTATCCTGCTCAGGCACTCGAGCGATGCATCAGCCCGGAGGGTGGTCAGCCGGGCCAACGTTTTCCAACTCAGCGGCCTTCTCTCCATGTCGGACCCTCTCGCCCCCATCTCCGCCCTCCTGGCTGAGAGCGGGGACCCCGGAAATCCAGACGCCGAAGCGCTCCAGGAGCTCCTGGAGTCTACCCGGGTGATCGCCGTGGTCGGCCTTTCCCGGGATCCGGCAAAAGCGGCACGTCGGGTCCCTTCCTATCTGGCGGCGAAGGGGATGGACGTCATCGCGGTCAATCCCCACGCCACACGCATTTTCGGCAGGGAGGCCCGGGCCTCCCTGGCTCAGGTAGAGGCTGAGGTTGACCTGGTCCTCATCTTCCGGCCCTCCGCCGAGGCCGGCCCCTTCGTCGACCAGGCACTGGACCGGAAAGACGAACCGGCCATCTGGCTGCAGCAGGGAATCCTGGCCCCGGAGGCCGTGGCCAGGGCCCGGGAAGCGGGTCGGACGGTGATTCAGGACCTGTGCATCTTCCAGGTCCATCGCTCCCTTCCCCAGGGAGCGCTACCACCGTCCTGAGGCCCCTCCCCCGGCCCCTGCGACCCGGTCTGGCCGGGGTCCGCCCACGGTCAGAGGGCTTCGGCTACCTTCTCGGCGTGCCCCTTGGGCCGCACACGACGCCAGGCGCGTTGAACCCGCCCTTCCTCGTCGATGAGGAAGGTGCTCCGCTCCCCCCCCCAGTACTTGTTTCCGAACATGGACTTTTCCTTCCACACCCCGTAGGCCTCGGCCACCTCGTGAGCTTCATCGGCCAGTAGGAGGAAGTTCAGGTCGTACTTCTCCTTGAACTTCCGGTGCGAGGCCACCGAATCCGGAGAGACTCCCAGGATGACCGCCCCGTCTTCCTCGAACCGGGGAAGGGCGTCCCGGAACTCGCAGGCTTCGGTGGTGCACCCGGAGGTGTCATCCTTGGGGTAGAAGTAGAGGACCACTTTCTTGCCCCGGAGTCCGGCCAGGGAAATGGTGGATCCATCGTCGGCGGGGAGTTCGAAATCCGGAGCGGCGTCACCTTCGTTGATCATGGCCGTTCGACCTCTGGGCTGAAGTGTTCACGTAGTCGTCGCGCATGGGAGAAGCGGCAGACGCCGGTTCTCGTCCGTCAGGACATCGCGGTGGTCAACGCGGGCATGACAAGGGGCTCCCGGCCATGGCGTCGGCACCTGTACTCTGGGATGAGGGTTCGGCTACCCGGCATCGCTGTCCGGGTTCGGAACCTCCGTATCTTCTAGAACCCATCCGGCGAACTGGCCATGTCCCCCGGCCTCCTCCGCCGAGAGCTCGGCCACCAGCCCGGTCCCCCCGGCTCCGGCCCGCGCGAGTTCCACCTGGGCGAATCCGAGTACGATGTTGCAGGCGTGGCCGGGACCATCGGATCGGACCAGGAAGTCATCCACCAACTCCACCCGGAGCGGGCGTCCCGTGGTTCGGACCATCCGGCGACCGAAGAGCCAGCGGAGCCGCCGCTGGATCCGGCTTCTGGCCAGGTATCTGGACAGGCGAGCCGGCAGGATGCGGCCCCTCCCACCACTTGCCCCCCGTCCCGCCAGGCGTTCTCCCACCCGCAGGAACACCTGCTCCGCGTCGGGGCGGCGGGAGACCAACTGGAACAGGTCAGCCACCTCGCGGTCCGGAATACGCCTCCGGCGGCGGGCCTCTTCCCGGTAGCGGTGGATCTGCGTCTCCACCACATGGGAGAGCCCGAGGCGGCGTGGCAGGGTGACGCTGACGTTCTCATCGTCCAGGATCTCCGGCGGGAGATCCTGTTCCTTGAGTGTCTCGAGGAGTGCCAACGCAAGCCGGGAATGGATCCGGCGCCGGGAGTCCAGCGGCTCCGGCGTTTCAGACGATTCTGGGTTCACGTGGACCAGGGGGTGGAGGATCACCGGGGTCGATCCATTGGTGGCCGACCCGGGGAGGGTAATCTCCACCTCCGACGGGTGCGTGGCAATCGGCTCGCCCCGAGCCGGCCCCTTGTCGCCCCGGAGCGACCACTTCATATTCAGTATGTCAGGATCGCGTTACTCGAGATCTCCCCTCTCGGGAAGAGTCCTTGACGGCC
>PWZC01000283.1 GCA_003567615.1 Gemmatimonadota bacterium
GGCCGGTCACGGTCCCGGCCGCGGTCTCCGGCGAAACCGGAGCAACCAGGGCGAGCCAGACCGCCAGCATCCCTGCCGGCGCAGTGACGACGGGCAACATCAGAGTCCTCCCTTGTCATGCAGGTCCATGTCCCGGCCGGTGGGTCCACCGGTGGGTTCTTCATCCGGATCCCCGGCATCCGGATCTCCTCCGCCAGGCTCGGCCGGAGGCGGGGTGTCCGCCGGAGCCGGAGCCGGAGATCCGGGTCCCGCGCCGGCGGACTGGGCTTCGGGGGCAGTTCGGGCCAGGGCCATGACGCGGCGCTCAAGCATCCCGAATTCCTCCACCTGAACCACCACTTCCCGCTCCCGGATCTCCACGATCCGCACGTTCCCCAGTCTCTGCCCCACCCTGAGTCTCTGGGTCGAGTTCATCGCGGTCTGTGCGGTCTGAGCACCCCGGACCCCCATGAGGGCCACGGAGCCGCCTGGCTCCGACGACAGGATCACTCCCAGGAGGGAGAGGTCCTCGTAACGGGGACCCCCCTCGCCCACACCGCTGAGGGCGCGGAACGGGTTCCGACGGACATGAGATGGATAGGCGAAGACCTCTCGCTCGAAGATGAGCTGCACCGTATCGGGCGTGGCCGCAGGGGGGCCGGGATCCGGTGGTGCCTGCGGCGGGGTCTGAGCCTGGACCCCCAAGGCCATGGCTCCGAACAGAATCGCGGCCGCTGCCGCTGAAATGACGCGGATCATGGCTCCACCCCCTCCGGCGTATCCGCCGCTCCCGGCGGCCTGGCACCGTTCGGGAGGACGTAGGTCTGGATTCGGAACCGGGCCACCACGGGATTCTCCATATCGTCCCGCGGCGTCGGTCCCGTGTGCAGGGCCAGTTCCAGGTCCCGGGGCGTGATGATCCGGGAAAGGGAGGCCACCGCCGTCAGGAAACGGCCGATGTCATGGTATTCACCCACCGCCGCCATCTCGTAGCTCTGCCGGTCGTAGAATTCCCCGGCCGAGGTGGCCTCGGGCCGCAGGGATCCGAGATCGACCCGGGTCCGACGCGCCTCGGTGGCGATGGTGTTCAGGAGAGCGGGAACCTCCTCACTCTCGGGAATCAGCGCCTCCAGCCGCTCCACGTGCCGCTGATAGATGGCCAGGCGTTCCTCAAGCTCGTCACCGCCCCGGGCCGCCAGTATCTGGGCGCGGCGATTCCGGTCCTCGATCTGGTCCAGGCGGGCCTGTAGCGCCTCGATCTCCACCACCTGGGGCTTGTGCCACCACTCAAAGGCGGCGTACGCGGTGCCAAGGGCGAGAAAGACCAACAGGATGGCGATCTTCTGGTGCTTTTCCGCAGGTAACAGTGCCATGGTTCAGTCCTCCTCCCGCCCTGGAGCCATCACGATCCCACCGAAGAGGGATTCGGTCTCCAGGAAATCAGCCGATGGCTGTCGATATCCGGCCTCGAGCACGAAGCTATAGACCAGGCGTTGGGCCCCACCGCCCACCTCAATGAAGATCTGTTCAGAGCTGATGAGGCGGGTTCCCCGAATGAAGGGAGATGCCTCCCCTGCCTCCATGAAGGCGGTCAGGGCGAAGTACGTGCCGGCCCGGCCCTCCAACCGGAAGACCACCGGATCCCCCGAACTCACCTGCTGAACCCGGGTGAGCCAGGTGTAGTCGGGTAGAGCCCGAGCCACCTCGTCCAGGATGTGCGGCCAGACATAGCGGGCCACATCGATCTGCTGGATGACGTCCACCCGGCGAGCGATGGAATCGCTTCGTGCCGTGAGGGCTTCGGCCCGCTCGATCACGGCCGACAGCCGGAGGGAGTCCCGAACCGCACCCTCGATCTCGAATTCCAGCTCCTGGGCCTGGCCCGTCGTGGTGAAGAACATCCACCCGATGGCGCCCACAGCTACCAGGACGGCGACTCCCGCCACGGCGACCCACCGGTCCACGGGAAGAGCTCCGAAGCTCGGGAGCGAGAACGACGGCCCCGTCCGCTTCTTCTTTCTCCTCTTCTTCTTCCCGGAGTCGGGGATCAGGTTGACCTCGATCACGATGTCCTCCTCGGTCAGGTCAGGGGGAGCGGAGCGCAAGCCCCAGCGGGAGCTGGAGCATGGGCGCGGCTTCGTCCAGGTTCAGAGGATCGGCGGCTCCCGGACGAACCGGCACCCGCTCGAAGGGATTGGCGACCCGGGTCTCGATTCCCAGGCGACGTCCCAGGGCCTCGGCGAGTCCAGGTGTCCGGGCCCCGCCTCCGGAGAGGAAGACCCGGCCCAGACTCTCGCCGGAGTCCTGGGTCATGAGGAACGCGGCGGCTCGTTCGATCCCCACCGCCACATCTTCCACTCCCCGGTCCACGAAGGCGTCCAGGTCGCCGAGCCGGGCTCGGCCCTGAACGGCCTCCTCGGCCTCCTCCGAGGACATCCCCCGCTCCCGCTGCAGGTCCTCACGGATTCGGCGAGAACCGAATGGGATGTCCCGGGTCAGGATGGGCACGCCATCCACCAGGATGTTCACGTTGGTCATCTCATGACCCACGTTGACCAGGGCGGTGACCCCATCCCCAGCCTCAGGGTGGTTGTGCCGAAAGGCATTGTGCAGGGCGAAGGCGTCCACATCGATGATGCGGGGCTCGAGACCGGCGTCCCCAAGCAGCGCCAGCTTGTCCTGAACCAGATCGCGCTTGGCGGCCACCAGCAGGACCTCCATGTTGGGATCCGTTCCATCGGGATCCAGGATCTGGAAGTCCAACTCCACGCTCTGGGGGTCGAAGGGGACGTGCCGCTCCGCCTCGAAAGGCAGCACCTGCCGGGCGTCGTCCTCCGCCATGCGCTCCATGGTGATCTTCTTGATGATCACGTCATGGCCACCGATGGAGGCCACGAGACCATCGGGCTTGATTCCGGAATCGTCCATCAGCTCCCGGACGGTCCGAGCTACCAGGCCGGGATCCATCACCTCGCCCTCGACGATGGCGTCGGGGAGGAGGGGACGGATGGCGACCCGGGTCACCTCGGGCTGATCCCCGGAGTGGTCCACCTGCACGAGCTTGATGAACCCGCTTCCGATGTCGAGACCGGTGGAGTTCTTGTTGCGACCGAAGAGGGCCATGGAGATCTCGCTCTCTGCAAAGGAATACTGAACCCGCTTCCTGCGTCGTCCGGAGGGGCACCGCTCGGTGCCTGAGGTCCGGGGGCCCGGGGTTCCCATCTCAGTATCGGACAGGCTCCGGGAAATCATGACCAGTTCGATCTGCCCATGTCTGCGTGGAGATGGAAGGCGCTCAGAAGCGGCCCAGGAAGCGTCCGCCGGGAACCGGGAACGGTCCCACAAGCACCGTCACTCCGGCCAGCTCCTGCGCTACGATGCCCCGGCAGCCCTGGATTCCTCCTCCCGATTCCACGGTCACGCTGCCGGCTACCCGAACCGCTCCGGTAACGCGAGCATCTCCGGCTATCCGCAGATCACCGCCCACCAGGAGAAGACCCGTGACAGCGGCCTCGCCGGCCAGTTCCAGGTCACCGGCCGCCACCACAAGCCCCTGGGCTCCGCCACTGCCCACCCGCTCCGCCTGAACGCCGATGAGTCGCGGGGGCGGGGAGTCCGGGAAAGCTGTCCCCGGCGTCACTGTGACATCGGCCCGCCGAAGCAGGGGCTCCAGGCCCACGGGTCCGAGGGCCCGGAGGGCATCCAGGCCATCGCCTCCGGTCCAGACCAGAGGCAAGGATGGCTCAGGGTCGGGGCATCCCTCGTCCGGCCCCAGGAGGCGGATCGGTTCCGGGGCCGTCCCGGTCAGCGGAGCGGCGGCGGGAATGGAGACGGATTCCGCTTCCACCACCGCGGTCAGCTCGGAGGCGAGGCGGGACGGATCCAACGCCCAGACCAGACTCCAGACCCGCCACGACACGCCGGGGACCGGCGTTTCCACAAGCCGGTAACCGGCCGGGAGTGCTGCGGCCGACCCGGGCTCAACGGCGTTGGGGTCCGGACCGCGCACGGCCAGGGACTCTGCCAACGCCCGGTCTCCCGCTCCCAGGAGGATGGCCGACCGGGCCATGACCAGGAGGGCGGTCCCCACCAGCGTTGCCGTCAGGATCAGGAGAAGCGCGGCAGGGAGTACGATCCCGGCCCGTTTCCGGGAGCGTCCGTCCAATACCTGTGCGTTGCACAGTTCGGGCCCCCCGCCCATGAGCTGGCAACGCCTCAATCGCCCACCTACCGGTTGCCCACCCATCTGATGCCGGTCCATCGGTCGCCGGCCCATCAGTATTCCTCTCCCACCAGGATGGAGAAGCGAACGGAGCCGGGGGATGCCGCTTCTCCCCCGACCGAGGACCGGGGTTCGGATTCAGCCACCCCACCCCACGAGCGTCCAGCGGGATGGGGACGGGGATGGAGATGAACCCGGAGCCCGCCGGAAGCGGCCCCGAAGCCACTCCCGGTGGCGAACACCGTCGGTGTCAGGGGTTGGCGTCCGGCACCACCCCGAGCGTATCGGAATGCCCCGTCCCCAATGAGGTAGCGCCCGGACTCGAAGCCGCGGGCCAACACCACCTCCTCGGCCGCTGCCGGGTACCAGGCCATCCATCCCTCCCTCTCCCCGGCGCCGGCTCGGCAGCCCACCTCTGCCTCCCGCCAGCGGGTGAGCAAGGCCGGCCGCCAGGTCCCGTCTCCACCCAGCACCACCAACGAATCTCGATCCGGGACGGGCAAGCGCTCGCCTCGCCACGCAACCGGCACCGAGCCGGCGGCATCCGGTGCCCCACAGGCCCGGGCGAATCCCCGGAAGGCTCTCAGGTGCAACGTCCCGTCCGGGTCCACCTGCCAGTCGATCCCGGGCCGGCCGGGCCGGAGCTCCCGCTCGAGGGTGACCCAGACCGTGCGAACGGCCTCCATGCGGTCCCACCGGTCCACCCCCAGCGCTACCGCGCGGGAGAGCCCCCCCAGGATGGACAGAGACGATCCCAGGAGCAGTGCAGACAGCACGAGGACGAGGAGGAGCTCCA
>PWZC01000460.1 GCA_003567615.1 Gemmatimonadota bacterium
AAAAGGAGAAGGAGCAGCGGGAAGGGAAGAAGGAAGAGCGGGACGGAGAACGGTCGCGGGATCGTTACCAGGGGCATGGGAGTAGGGACTTGAGTCGGAATCGGGTCCGCCCGGTGGCGGATCGACGGGACGCGGGCAAGGTATCAAGCGGATACGTTCGGGTGAAGCGCTGTCCGACAACCTGGTCCTTCCGCCAGCGTTCCTCGCGACATCCTCATCCCTCGGTACGCCCTCAGCTCGGTATCCCATGGATCTCAGCTCCCGCTCCGTGCGTCGCTCGTCCGTCTTCTCCCTTCTGGTCGCCGTCGCCCTCCTGGTAGGCTCCGCCGTGGCCGGGTGCGGGGTGCGGGGCGACGCCCCCAATCAGGTGCCCTCGCCTACGCCGGCCACCGAGGAGACCCCGCCCGCCGCCGAGCCCGACGCCCCGGATCAGCCCGACGCGCCCCGGGAGCGCGAGGTTCCGGATCCGCCGGAGGTGGAGGGCACCATCGGTGAACCGGGAGCTCCGAGCTCACCGCCCCGTCGTCCCGGCCGTGGGGAGCCCAGGGACTACGACGAGGTCATCACCGAGGAAGCCCATACGGCCTACGGCCTCTTCACCGTCCACCGGGTGGACGACAAGCTCTACTTCGAGATCCCCCGCCACGAGCTGGACCGGGACATGCTCCTCCTGGGGCGGGTGGATGAGGGGGAGGGGCTCGGCGGGTGGTCCGCCGGGCGGATCGGCCAGCAGGTGGTGCGGTGGGAGCGTCGGGAGGGCGAGATCCACCTCCGGGGGATGGACTTCAGCGCCCGGGCCGACGGGGAGCGGGCCATCTCGCGGGCGGTGAGCGCCATGACCCGGGGTCCCCTCATCGCCACCTGGGAGATCGAGACCTTCGGGCCCGATTCCGCCGCGGTGGTGGAGGTGACGGACCTCTTCGTGAGTGGGCCCCCGGAGATGTCGCCCCTTCGCGGCCTCCAGCGGAACCGGTCCTTCGTGGACGGCGTCTCGGCCTTCCCCACCAATGTGGAGGTGCAGGTGGTCCAGACGGGGGTGGCGAGCCCTCAGGGCGCGTCTCCCGGCACTCCGGCCCGGACCAGCACGCGCCGGGCCAACTGGAGCATGGTGAAGCTTCCCGAAGCGCCCATGATGCCACGCCTCCACGACACCCGGGTGGGCTACTTCACCGTCTCTACCGTGGACTACTCGAGCCCGCAGCACGGCGCCGACGAGATCCGCTTCATTCGCCGCTTCCGGCTGGAGAAGCAGGATCCGTCCGCCGCCGTCTCGGATCCGGTGGAGCCCATCGTCTTCTGGATCGATCCGGCCACGCCGGAGTGGCTCGTGCCCTGGGTCGAGCAGGGGGTGGACCAGTGGATCGAGGCGTATGAGGAAGCGGGGTTCTCCAACGCCATCGAGGCCCGCACGGCGCCGTCGCCGGAGGAGGACCCGGAGTGGTCCATCCACGACGCCCGGCACTCCATGGTCTACTGGCGTCCCTCCCCGGTGGCCAACGCCACCGGCGGCGCGGTGGTGGACCCCCGCACCGGGGAGATCCTGAAGGCGGAGGTCAACATGTACCACAACGTCATGGAGCTTCTCCGGAACTGGTACGTGATCCAGGTGGGGCCGCTGGATGAGCGGGCCCAGTCGCTTCCCCTTCCCGACGAACTCATGGGGGCGCTGGTGGAATACGTGGTGGCCCACGAGGTGGGGCACGCGGTGGGCTTCCCCCACAACTTCAAGGCCAGCGCCACCGTTCCCGCCGACTCGCTGCGCTCCCAGGCCTTTCTGGAGCGGATGGGGGGGCATGTCCCCTCGGTGATGGACTATTCCCGCTTCAACTATGTGGCGCAGCCCGAGGATGGGATCCCACCCGAGCTCCTCATCCCCCGGGTGGGGCCGTACGACCGCTTTGCCGTCAAGTGGGGCCACAAGCCCATCCCCGGCGCCTCCACGCCGGAGGAGGAGCGCCCGGTGCTGGACGAGTGGGCCCGGATGCAGGACGACACGCCATGGTTCCGCTTCAGCACGCCGGGCGCCTCCAGCGATCCCCATAACGTGACCGAGGCGGTGGGGAATGAGGACGCCATCCGCTCGTCGACGCTGGCGCTCCTGAACCTGGAGCGGGTCATGGGGATGCTGTTGCCCATGACGGAGCGCCCCGGTCAGGACTACTCGGACCTGCAGGAGCTCTACGGGAACGCCGTGAGCCAGTGGGGGCGTTACATGGGACACGTGAGTGCCCTGGTGGGCGGCGCCTACAGCCGTCAGCTCTACGGGACCGGGCCGCGGTTCGAGCCGGTGAGCCGCGAGGAGCAGCGGGCCGCCATGCTCTTCCTGGAGATGCACGGCCTGCGGACGCCGGCGATGTTCGTCGAGCCCGAGCTGCTCCGACGCATCGAGCCCGAGGGGGCGGTGGGGCGGATCGGGACCCAGCAGGGACGGATCCTGTCGGGGCTCCTGAGCACGAACCGTCTGCAGCGTCTGGTGGAGCATGAGGCGCTGGCCAACGGCGCCCAGGTCTACACCGTGGCCGACCTCCTGGAAGACCTGCGGCGTGGGGTGTGGAGCGAGTTGGACGACCGGGATCCCCGCGTCGATGTCTTCCGGCGGAACCTGCAGCGGGAGTACCTCTCGGCGGTGGACCGCTTCCTGGCTCCCGGAAGTGGGGGCGGGGTGGCCGATGCCCGTCCCCTGGTCCGCGCCGAGATGGCCGAGCTGCAGGAGGCGGTGGCAGAGGCCCAGGGGCGCACCGGCGACCGCATGACCCGCCTCCACCTCCACGACGTGGAGCTCGAGATCCAGCGGATGCTCGAGCCTCGCCCGGTGGCGGCCCGCTCCGGCGCCGCCGCTCCCGCCGGCGTCATCACCATCCCCTTTCCCTTCCCCTTCGACCCCGAGGGGTGGATGGAGGCCCACGGCGTCTACCATCCGGAAGGGTGGCCCGGGCTGCTCCGGGAGATGGGCGGAGAGCCGGCGGAGGGCGCCGGGGAGTGGCAGTTCCGGGTGGATGAGGAAGGGAGGCTCCGGGCAGATCCGCGCTGACCTTGGGGCGGGACATCTGACGGCAGGGTTGGGTTCGGCTGCGGCGGCCCCTGATTGAATTCCCTGGGGAGTGCGCGCTAGCTTTGGAGCTTCCCAGGGGCGTCTTCCGCCCCCAAGCCGCACGCGCCGGGATCCGGACCGATGCGGCTTTCCTCCACGGACGCCAGTCTCCCCGTTTCCGGAGGTCCCATGACCCGTCTCGCCCTTACCTTCCTCGTCACCCTTCTCCTGATCCCGGCGGCACCGGCGACGCTCCTGCCGGCCCAGTCGCCGGCACCGGCGGTCCAGGACACCCTTGTCACCGCCGCGGATCTCCTCCGCTATGAGACGACGGCGGATCCCCAGGTCTCGCCCGACGGAAGGCACATTGTCTACACCCGCCGTTGGGTGAACACCCAGGAAGATCGGTGGGACACCTCGCTCTGGATCATGGACGCCGACGGCTCCAGGCAGCGGCTGCTGACCCGGGGAAGCTCGCCTCGCTGGTCTCCGGATGGGACCCGGATCCTCTACCTGGCGGAGGGAGATCAGGGGACGACTCAGGTGTTCGTGCGGTGGATGGACGCCGAAGGAGCCACGAGCCAGGTCACCCGGATGGAGCAGGCACCCCGGGATCCCCGCTGGAGCCCGGATGGGCGGCACATCGTCTTCGCCTCGCTGGTTCCGAACCCCAGCCGCTGGGAGGTCTCCCTTCCCGCCCCGCCCGAAGGGGCGCGCTGGACCGAGGGGCCCCGGGTCATCGATGACCTCCACTACCGGCAGGACTTCCAGGGGTTCATGCGTCGGGGTTTCATGCACCTCTTCGAGGTGCCGGAGCAGGGAGGTGCGGCTCGGCAGCTCACCGACGGGGAGTGGAATGTGGGCTCCCGCTTCGACGGGCTGGTGGGGGCGGTGAGCTTCTCCTTTACCCCCGATGGTGGGACCGTGGTGTTCGACGGGTGGACGGGGGACTGGGACTCGGTGTACCGCCGGTCCCACCTCTACGCTCTGGATCGGGCGTCGGGGGACATCCGCCAGATCACCCCGAACGACGGGTTCTGGACGAATCCGGTGGTGTCTCCCGACGGGCGTCAGGTTGCGTTCGTGGGATACCCGGATCAGCCCGACACCTACTCCCAGCCCTACCTCCACGTCATCGGTCTCGACGGGAGCGGGATGCGGAATCTCACGGAAGAGCTGGATCGGCTGGTGGCCGATGTGGCCTGGGCCCCGGACGGCGCCGGTGTGTACGCGGCGGTGACCCACCACGGGACCCGGAACATCCGCTACATCCCCCTCTCGGGCGCCATTCAGGAGGTGACCTCCGGGAATCACCTGGTCTCGCTGAACTCCATGGCCGGGGGGCGCGATGCCTTCGGGGTGGGGGTGCGGACCGGTCCGCAGGCACCGCCGGATGTGGTCCGTTTCCCGCTCCGTCCGGGGTCGGCCGTTGAGCAGCTCACCTCGGTGAACGAGACCCTCCTCAGCTCCATTCGCCTCGGAGAGGTGGAAGAGTTCTGGACCACCTCCGCCGACGGGACCCCGGTGCACGGGTGGGTGGTGAAGCCGCCGGACTTCGACCCCTCCCGCCAGTACCCCCTCCTCATGGAGATCCACGGCGGCCCCTTCGCCGACTACACTGTGGCGTTCAACTTCAACTACCAGGCATGGGCGGCCATGGGGTACCTGGTCCTGTATACCAATCCCCGGGGCTCCACCAGCTATGGCGAGGAGTTCGCCCGGGGCATCAATTTCCGGTATCCGGGAGTGGACCACGAGGACCTCATGGCCACCGTGGATGAGATGGTGGGGCGGGGGTGGGTCGACACGTCGCGGAAGTACGTGGGAGGGTGCTCCGGGGGAGGGGTCCTGTCGAGCTGGGCCATCGGCCACACGGACCGCTTCGCCGCCGCCGCCGTGCGCTGTCCGGTGACGAACTGGATCAGCATGTT
>PWZC01000248.1 GCA_003567615.1 Gemmatimonadota bacterium
CATTGTGTCGCCGGCGCGTCTTGCTGGGGGCGTATTGCTGGTACACGAGCCACTGGATCAGGTGCGCGAATCGCGTCAGGCCTGGATATACAACCCCGGTCAACGTCGTGTGCGGCGTGCCCCTAATGTAGAGCACGACAACCCGGGTACCGCGGCTGATGGCCTGCGTACCAATGACCAGAACGACATTTTCAACGGTTCACTGGAACGCTATGACTGGGAGCTGGTGGGGCTGCGTGAAATGTATATGCCCTACAACAGCTTCGAGCTGCAGAGCTTTGACCGCACCTATGAGGATATCCTCGATACGCACCATATCAACCAGGATCTGGCACGCTATGAATTGCGCCGGGTATGGATGGTGGATGCCACGGTGCGTGAAGGGATGCGTCATCTGTATCCGCGGCGTACCTTCTACGTAGATGAAGACAGCTGGCAGATTCTGCACGTGGATGTCTATGACAACCGTGGTCAGCTCTGGCGTGTGCAGGAAGCGCACAATATGAACTTCTTCGTTGTGCCGGCGATTGCAACGGTACTGGAGACGGTCTATGACTTGCAGTCACGCCGTTATCTGGTGCTGGGCCTGAATAACGAGGATCCACCCAGTGACTATCGCTGGGCGGAAAGCCCCTCCTACTTCACGCCGGCCAATCTGCGTCAGCGCGGCCGCCGCTGATATGAAACCGACACAGCCGGGCGGGTGATCGCAATCCCGTCCGGCTGTGTTTTGTGTATCATGCACGCTTTGCACTAATACGGGGTGGAAACCCAATGAATGCTATTGTCCCGGCTTTGTGGTCCAGGTGTGTTCCTAATGCCCTGGTAGTGATTTCAGTACTATTGCTGTTGGTGCCGGTCCAGGCTGGCGCAGCGGTTGACGATATCCTGGGCGAGCGTGAGCCTGTACCGGCTGTCATGGCTCCGCTGGCGGCCCACTCCCTGTTGACTGATGCAGTAAAAACCGAAGCCGGTTATGTCGCTGTGGGACAACGTGGCCATATCCTGCTCTCGGAGAATGGCCGTGACTGGGAGCAGGTGCCGGTTCCGGTCAACAGCACATTAACGTCGGTGCATTTTGCCAATCGCCAGCATGGCTGGGCCGGTGGCCATGATGCCACCATACTGAGAACCCGTGACGGGGGGCGTAGCTGGGAAGTTCAGCAATATGATCCGCCGCTTGAACTCAGCGTGCTGGATATCCTGTTTGTGAACGAGCACCGGGGTTATGCCATTGGTAACTTTGGCTATTATCTCTACACCACCGATGGGGGTGAAACCTGGGAAGAAGGTCTGGTCAATGAGGACGAGACCCATCTCAATGCGATCACCCGCGCACCTAATGGGGATCTTTATATTGCCGGCGAATTCGGTCGTGTTTATCGATCCGATGACGGCGGTGAGAGCTGGACCCAGTTTGAGACGGAGTACGGCGGCTCCTATTTCACGGTGCTGGCCCCGGATCGCGAGACCATCCTTGTTGCCGGCCTGAGAGGCAATGCCTTTGTGACCCGGGACAGGGGCGAGACCTGGGAGCGCCTTGATCTGGGGACGGATTTCAGTATTTATGGTGGTTATGTGCCCTATGACCGGCTGACATTGCTGGTGGGTGAAAATGCCCGTGTGATTGCCCTGCGTAACGGGTTGGAGCAGATTACCCATTTCAGTGATCCCAGTGGTAACCCCTTGTTGCATATCCTGCCGGGGCCGGATGGTGATTATCTGACCTTCGATGAAGAGGGCGTGCATATCATCGAGCGTGGTCATCTCGAGCCCTGAGGGTTCGCATTCGCGGTTTTCAAGAGGAATTGTTTCCATGGCATCACAGACTTTGACCAGCCGGATTGAGGCGCTGCTGTTCGGTTTCCGTGCGCCGGTGTTGATAATCCTGTTGCTGCTGACGGCATTCATGGGCTACATGGCAACCAAGACCCATGTCGATGCAGGGTTTGAGAAACAGCTGCCCCTGCAGCATGAATATATGGGCCCGTACCTGGAGTACCTTGACCAGTTTGGTGGCGGCAACCGGGTGTTGATTGCGTTGATTCAGGATGAGGACAAGGGGGATATATTCAACCCCGAGTTCTTTGACCTGCTTGAAACCATGACTGATGAAGCCCGGGGCATGCCAGGCGCGGCCCAGTCATTGGTGACGTCTATTTTCACGCCCAATGTCCGCTACGTAGAGGCGGTAGAAGGGGGTCTGGATGGCGGCGATGTCATTCCCGCGGATTTCCAGGCGACCGAACGTGGACTGGAGCAGGTACGACAAAACGTAATCAAGTCAGGCCAGGTTGGCCGGTTGGTTACCTCTGATTATCAGGGTGCGATGATTGAGCTGCCGCTGCTTGAACGCGATCCGCGTACCGGCGAACGACTAGACTATGTGATGGTGGCGGAGCGCCTTGAGGAGCTGCGGCAAAAGTACCAGACAGAAGATATTTCAATTCATATCATCGGCTTTGCCAAGGTGGTCGGTGATGTGGTGGATGCCACCGAAGAAGTGCTGCTGTTTTTCGTAGTCACACTGCTGATTACGGCCTTGTTGCTTTACATTTATTCGGGTTCCATGCTCCTGACTATCCTGCCGCTGGGCACTTCCATTGTGGCGGTGATCTGGCAGTTTGGCTTGCTCAATGTCATGGGTTATGGCATCGACCCCATGAGTATTCTGGTGCCCTTCCTGGTGTTGGCCATCGGCGTCAGTCATGGCGTACAAATGATCAACGCCTGGATGTCCGGCATCCTTGAGGAGGGCGCTTCCAGCCTGGACGCTGCGCGCTCGACTTTCCGGCGTTTGCTGGTGCCCGGTACGGTGGCACTGGTCAGTGATACCGCCGGTTTCCTTACAATCCTGGTGATCCAGATCGAGATCATCCAGGAAACCGCGATCACCGCCAGTCTGGGTGTGGGCGTGATCATCATTACCAATCTCATCCTGTTGCCGGTGTTGCTGTCCTATACCCGCTTGCGCAATATTGAGAAATATCGCGATAAGGCCCGGCGTCGGCAGGAGTGGGGTGATGGCTTGTGGCGCACGCTTTCAGGCCTGACGCAGCGTGGCCCCGCGACGGTTGCCGTCATTGTCGCCGTGGGCTTGCTGAGTTTCGGTCTGTGGAAAGCCAATGATGTGGCGATCGGTGACCAGCACGAGGGTGTGCCCGAACTGCGGCCGGACTCGCGTTTTAACCAGGATGCCGCCGCCATTGTCTCGAATTTTGACATTGGCGTGGATGTTCTGACTGTATTCGGGGAAACCCACCCGGATGGCTGTACTGAATATCCGGTGATGGCCAATCTGGATAACTTTGCCTGGACCGTCACTAATATCAAAGGGGTGCAGTCTGCAATTACCCTGCCGGTGATCGCCAAGATCGTTAATGCCGGCATGAACGAGGGCTGGCCCAAGTGGCAGATTTTGCCGCGCAACCAGTTCATGCTGGTGCAGTCCATCTATCCGATCCCGACCGAAAGCGGGTTGCTGGATGCGGATTGCTCTACGCTGCCGGTATATATCTTCCTTGAGGATCACAAGGCGGAAACCATCAATCGCGTCATTGATGGCATCAATGATTATCGGGCCCGGTACGAAACCGATGACCTCCGGTTTGTGCTGGCCAGTGGTAACGTCGGCGTGATGGCAGCGACCAATGATGCGGTGGAAGCCGCCCAGGTGCCGATGCTGGTCTACGTGTATCTGGCGATAATTATCCTTTGCCTGCTGACCTTCCGGTCGCTGCGCGGCACCTTGTGTATTGTATTGCCGCTGGCGCTGGTGTCAGTGCTGGCCTACGCGACCATGGCCATGCTTGAAATCGGGCTCAAGGTTTCCACCCTGCCGGTCGCTGCACTGGGTGTGGGTATCGGTGTGGACTATGGTATCTACATCTACAGCCGGCTTGAGTACTTCCTCAAGCAGGGCCTCAGCCTGCGCGAGGCGCACTACCAGACTCTGCGCAGCACCGGTAAGCCGGTGTTCTTCACCGGTCTGACGCTGGCCGTGGGTGTGGCGACCTGGACGATGTCCGGCCTGCAGTTCCAGGCGGATATGGGCATCATGCTCACCTTTATGTTCCTGGTGAACATGTTGGCCGCCATTGTGCTGTTGCCGGCGCTGGCACATTTCCTGATCCGTCCTGAAACCCTGGCCGGTAAGGAATAAGGCCGTACTTGAAAGGCTCACTGGCCGGGCATCCCTTTTTTAAGGGGTGCCCGGTTTTTTTGTTCGTCACAGGGCTTGAATCCGGCTTCGCCGGCCTTATGTTGTGATGATGCCCGGTTGGGTCATGCCAGTTGCTGGTCAGCCGGGCTCCGGCCTGATGACTGCGGAGACAACAATGCCAATCTATGAATACCAGTGTGATGCCTGCGGCAAACGCATGGAATTACTACAAAAAATATCCGACGCACCGGCCCGTGAATGTCCCGAATGTGGCAACGAAAGTTTGCGGCGTCTGGTGTCCGCGGCGGCTTTTCATCTCAAGGGCAGTGGCTGGTACGCTACCGATTTCAGGAATGCCGGGCGTGGTGATGATACGGCATCTGGCAAAAGCGGAGGATCTGAAAGCGGGGCCTCGGACAAAAATGACGGCAAGAAAACAAAGGCGAGGGTTGACAAAACTGCCTCATCGGACAAGGATGGATGAACGGCTGTGTTTTTCTGTGATGTGGTCGGGATTCCGGCAGCACGGGCTGGAAATAAAAAATAATTAGATCAGGACCCGGTGTCTCTGGGCGGATATTGCCCGGGTCAATCAAGGCTTGAGCTAACCAAACAGGGACGGCTGTTTGCCAGATGTCCAGCTACCGGGCATGTCGCCTGGTAAGTGTGTTTTTTGTGCCTTATTGTGGCTATCGATATAACAGGCGGGTCAGGTTTATCCTGGCCTCCGGCAAGCGTGAGGGGAAGGAAATGCGTCGAGGTAA
>PWZC01000012.1 GCA_003567615.1 Gemmatimonadota bacterium
CACAGGGAACAGGACTCCGGTTCCTCCTTCTTCTGAATGCGCCTGAGTGGGGGGTGGCCGAGCCCATCTTCGGCCGGGACCTGGGCTTCTACCTCTTCCTGCTCCCCGTCCTGCAGGGGATGCTCACCTTCGGCATCGTGGTAACGGTCTTTCTCGCCGTCCTGGTGGTGGCGGGGTATTCGGCCACCGGAGCCGTGGAATGGGGGGGAGGCCAGATCCGGGTCCGAGACCAGACCAGGGTACACCTCGGTGTGCTGGGATCGGTCTTCCTCTTCCTCCTGGCCGCGAGATTCCATCTGGCGCCCTACGGACTACTCCTGGACGGCAATTCGGCCGTGCAGGGAATCTTCGGCTACGCCGACGAGAACGCCCGGATCCCGGCCTACCGGTTCCTCACCTTCCTGGCCATGGCCGCCACGGCGGCTACGATCTGGTCCACGGTGCAGCGCCGGCTCCTCCCGGCGGCCCTGACGGTGGCGGCCCTCGGCCTCGGAGTGGTCGTGGCGGGGCAACTGGTCCCCTCCCTGATACAGCGCTTCCAGGTGCAGCCCAACGAGCTGGCTCGGGAGCGTCCCTACATTGAGCATGCCGTGAGCTTTACCCGTGAGGGCTTCGGTCTGTCCGACCTGCAGCGCTCCCTGCATCCGTACCAGCTTCCAACCCAGGAAGACTGGGACGTTCTCCCAGACCGACTGGATCGCCTTCCGGTTTGGACCGACCGGACCCTCCTCAGCACCTTCCGGCAGATCGAGGCCCGATTCGAGTACTTCGACTTCCACCGGGTAGGATTCAACCGCTATGACGGACCCCGCGGGCCTCAGCCGGTGGCCGTCTCCGTCCGGGAGATCGATCCGAATCGCATCCCGGATCCGAACTGGCAGAACCTCCACCTCCGGGAGAGGTTCATCTCCGGGTTGGGGGCCGTGGCCGGTCAGGCGAACCGGCAGGACCAGAACGGGCGAATCCCCATCTTCCTGGGAGGTATCCCCCCGGACTTCCGGGAGGAGATGGATCCTCCGCCCGCCCTTCGACTGCCCCGGCCCCAGGTTCACGTCGGAAGCACGCCCCAACTGTATGCCGTCATCAACCCCACCGAGGAGGCCTTCCTCGCCCCCGACGGCAGTCCAGGAATGCCCGGGGTCGATTTTCCGGAGGGCATCCTCATGGGGTCCATCTTCCGCACCGCGCTCCTGGCCTGGCACCTCCGGGATCCCAATCTCCTCTTCGCCGCCGAGGTGGAGCGGGACAGTCGATTCGTCTTCCGCCGGGAGGTCCGGGAACGGGTGAACGCGCTGGCGCCCTTCCTCTTCCTCCCGGAGGAGCCGTATCCGGTGGTTGCAGACGGTCGGATCGTCTGGATCCTCGAGGGATTCAGCATCAGCCGGACCTTCCCTCTCTCCACGGCCCATGCGGTGGATAATCGCCGCTCGGCCCGGTATCTGAGAAACTCGGTCAAGATCACGGTGGATGCGGTAACGGGACGCACGAACCTCTATGCGGCCGACCCGGACGATCCACTCCTTCAGGCCTACAGGGGCGCCTTCCCAACCCTCTTCCGCGACCTGGATGAGATGCCGGCGGAGCTGGCCGGGCACCTGCGCTACTCCACCAGGCTCCTGGACATCCAGAGCCGTGTCCTCCTCCAGTACCATCAGGAAGATCCAGCCGTCTTCCACGGTCAGCAGGAGCGGTGGTCCGTCGCCACGGAACTGGCCTTCGACACCCGGCCGGTCCCCTATCGTCCCACCTACGCCTTCCTCACGCTGCCGGGCGAAGAAGACGAGAGCTTCGTCCTCTCCACCGTCTTCGTTCCCCAGGGGCGGGAGAATCTGGCCGCGTTCATCGCCGGACGGTGGAATGTTGGGAGCGGACCCGAACTCCTCCTCTGGGACGTTCCGGTGGAGAGCCAGGTCCGAGGTCCCCGTCAGATCGAGGCGCTCATCGAGCAGGACCCGGACATCTCCCAGCAGTTCTCGCTCTGGCGCCAGGGAGGAAGCCAGGTCTGGACCGGTCACCTTCACCTGGTTCCGGTGGGCAACACCCTCATCTACATGGAGCCCATCTTCCTGGCGGCGGACTCCGACGCCATCCCGGAGATTCGACGCTACGTGGTGAGCGATGGTCAGCGGGTCGTCATGGACCCCTCCCTCCGAGGCGCCATCGCCGGGCTCGCCATGGGGTTGGAGGGGGTGGTGGACCTGCGAGTCACCGACGCGGCGGAGGGCGAACTGGCGGACCTGGTCCCCGAGGAGGTGCTGGAGCGAATGGGGCAAGCAGGAGCAACCGAGGCACTCCGGCTTCTGGAGCAGGCCGAAGAACGTCTGCGCGCCGGGGACTGGGAAGGGTTCGGACGAAATCTGGGGGAGCTTCGGGATCACCTCCGCAGACAGGCCGGCTCCGGCGGGACGTCGCCTTGATCGCCCCCGGAGCCATCCCTAGCTTGAGCAGGCTACGGGCCCGGTCCTTGGACCGGAAAACATCCCGAGCCTCCCGTCACCCACGTCTCGTGGCGCGCCGCCCGGGATTCGCTGCGGTGACGGCACCTGAAATCATCTACAGAGAGATCGCATGGATATCCATGAATACCAGGCGAAGGAGCTCTTCCGGGCCGCGGGAATACCCGTTCCCCCCGGCCGGGTCGCCACCTCCCCGGACGAGGCACGGCAGATCGCCGAGGAGCTGGGCGGAAAGGTAGTGGTCAAGGCACAGGTCCACTCCGGAGGTCGCGGGAAGGCCGGCGGGGTGAAGCTGGCCTCCTCCCCCGACGAAGCGGAGGCCCACGCGGCCGCCATCCTGGGGATGTCCATCCGGGGGCTCGAGGTCAAGTGGGTGCTGGTGACGGTGGCAGAGGACATCGCCTCCGAAGCCTACGTGGGAATCCTTGTAGACCGGGCCTCGCAGCGTCCCATGTTCATGGTTTCCGCCGAGGGGGGAGTGGACATCGAAGAGGTGGCGGCCTCGAAGCCCGACGCCATCCGTAAGCTGCGGATCGATCCTCGTTACGGTCTCCTGCCCCATCAGGCCTATGGTCTGGCCACCTTCCTGTACAGCGACCCGGGCCAGGTGAAGCAGGCCACACGGATCATGGGCCAACTCTATGACGCCTTCCTCCACAACTCCTGCTCCATGGCGGAGATCAACCCGCTCATCGTGACGCCGGCGGGAGCGGTGAAGGCCATCGACGCCAAGGTGAGCATCGACGAGAGCGGCCTCTTCCGACTTCCGGAGGTGGAGGCGCTTCGGGACCTGGATGCCGAACCCCCGGCCGAGACACGCGCCCGGGAGGCGGGCCTCTCCTTCGTGAAGCTGGATGGAAACGTCGGGTGCTGCGTGAACGGAGCCGGGCTGGCCATGGCCACCATGGACCTGGTGAAGACGTACGGGGGCGAGCCGGCGAACTTCCTGGACATCGGAGGATCGTCCAACCCAGACAAGGTGGTGGCCGCCCTCGAGATCATCACTGCAGATCCCAACGTCAAGGCCATCCTGTTCAACATCTTCGGCGGTATCACCCGCTGTGACGACGTGGCTACGGGGATCGTCGAGGCCTCACGCCGCATCCGTATCGAGACTCCCATCGTCATCCGCCTCACCGGCACCAACGAGGCCGAAGCGCTCGAGATCCTGGCGGAAGCCGGGTTCTCCGCCTTCACCGGAATGGACGAAGTGGTCCAGAAAGCCGTAGACCTGGCGGCCCAGGCCTGATCCGAACCCCACACGGAGAGCAACGCAGATGTCGATCTTCATTGATGATTCGACCCGCCTCGTCGTCCAGGGGATCACGGGGCGCGACGGTTCCTTCCACACGAGCCAGATGCTGGAGTACGGAACCCAGGTGGTAGCAGGCGTCACACCGGGGAAGGGGGGGCAGTACTTCACCGCCCTGAATGGCGCCCGGGTTCCCATCTTCAATACGGTGGAAGAGGCGGTGGCCCAGGAGGGCGCCAACACCTCCGCCGTCTACGTCCCGCCGGCCTTCGCGGCCGGCGCCGTCATGGAGTCCGCCGACGCGGGCATCGCCTTCATCGTGGCCATCACCGAGGGGATTCCGGTGCTGGACATGACCCGGGCCGCTCAGTTCGTGAAGGACAGGGGTGCCCGGCTCCTGGGACCCAACTGCCCTGGAGCCATTTCTCCCGGCACGGCCAAGGTGGGGATCATTCCCGGGCAGATCACCACCCCAGGACCGGTTGGCGTGGTTTCCCGCTCCGGCACCCTGACCTACGAGGCGGTGGCGCAGCTCACCGCCGCCGGGATCGGCCAGAGCACCTGCGTGGGAATCGGTGGAGACCCGGTCATCGGCACCGACTTCATCGACACCTTGCGAGCCTTTGGGGAGGATCCGAATACCGAGGCCGTGGTCATGATCGGGGAGATCGGCGGAACCGACGAACAGGAGGCGGCGGCCTGGTCCCGGGAACACCTCCAGATCCCGGTGGTGGGATTCATCGCAGGGCAGACCGCTCCCCCGGGACGACGGATGGGCCATGCCGGTGCCATCATTTCCGGCTCCTCCGGTACGGCCGAAGAGAAGATCAAGGCCTTCGAGGAGAACGGGATCGCGGTGGCGCGACGCCCCGTGGACATTCGCGACCTGGTTCGGGAATGCCTCGGCGCCTGATCGGCCGCGTCGAGTCGACGGTCCGGGTGTACCCCACCCTGGACCATGGGCTGAGCCCGTGAAGCTGGGGGATCTCCTTCGGCCCGAGAGGATCCGGATTCCGCTGCGAGCCCGGACGCTTCGGGACGCCGTTCTGGAGACCGGCGCCCTGTTCGGACC
>PWZC01000307.1 GCA_003567615.1 Gemmatimonadota bacterium
GTGGCCGTCCCGGTCGATTCCCACCACCCCGCCGGTGCCGCCATGATCCAGGAGCTGCACCATGACCACGGCGTCGGCGGCCTCCTGCAGGGTCTCGCCCCGGTGCTCCATACGGGCGCAGATCTCCCGGGCCACCACGTTCCGGATGAAGTATTCGCCATGCCCGGTGGCCGAGATGGCGCACGACGCATTGGACGCGTAGGTGCCGGCGCCGATGATGGGTACGTCACCCACTCGGCCGAAGCGCTTGTTGGTCATCCCGCCGGTGGAGGTGGCGGCGGCGAGGTTGCCCTCCCGGTCCCGGGCCACGGCGCCCACGGTGCCGATCATGCGATCCTCTTCCAGGTGCCAGCTCAGGGTCACCTCTTCCCGTTCCCGGGCCCGTTCCAGCGCCTCCCAGCGCTCCTGGGTGTAGAACCAGTCGGGACCCACCCGCTCGAGGTCGAACTGTTCGGCGAAGGTTTCGGCGCCCTCGCCGGTGAAGAGGACGTGGGGCGACTCTTCCATGACCAGCCGGGCCAGGAGGATGGGGTTCCGGAGCGTGGTGATGCCGGCCACGGCCCCGGCGTCCAGGTCCCGCCCGTCCATGACGGCGGCGTCCAGCTCGTTGGTTCCCTCGCTGGTGAAGACGGCGCCGCGCCCGGCGTTGAAGAGAGGCTCATCTTCCAGGATGACCACGGCGGCCACCACCGCATCCATGGCCGAGCCGCCGGCCTCCAGTACCTCATTCCCGGCCTCCAGCGCCGCCCGCAACGCCTGGTGGTAGGCGGCCTCGCGCTCCTCGGTGAGGTTCTCCCGGACGATGGTGCCGGCGCCGCCGTGGATCACGATGCCGTACTCGGCGGCGCCGACCCCGGGAGTTCGGTCGGGAGCGGCGTCGGTCGCACCGGGCTCGCAGGCCAGGAGGGTGAGGGCCGCCAGGGCGGTGACGGAGGCGAGGGAGGGGCGTCGAAGCATGGGCTGGAGCTCTCTGTTCGAGGTGACGGGCTTTGCGTTCGGAACCACCCTGGCAGCCGGGGCCGTCCCGGCCGTGCCGGCGCCGGGTCTGACTGGATGGGGCGCTTCGGGGGATCCACTCATGATGGTGGAAGCCGTTGATATCGTCAAAGCAGAGCCGGGGTGGAGTTTCCCGTCCCGGCCGGCCATTCTACGGTACTACCACCGGGACCCCTTCCAGGAGCCGTTGCCGTGCGCATCCTCTACATATTTCCCCACCCCGACGACGAGTGCTTCGGGCCGGCTCCCGCCATCGCCCGGCAGCGTCGGGACGGCGAGGAGGTCTTCCTCCTGACCCTCACCCGAGGCGAGGCCACCAAGCAGCGACACCGGCTCGGGTTATCGAAGCGTGAGATGGGGCGGGTCCGCCTGGCCGAGATGCTGGCGGTGGAGCGGGAGCTGGATCTGAACGGCATGACGGTGCTCCAGTTCCCCGACGGGAAGCTGGCGAGGGAGGATCCTCGGCGTCTGGAAGAGGCGGTGGAGGCGGAGATTCGGCGGGTTCGGCCCGACGTGGTGGTGACGTACGCGGTTCACGGAATCAGCGGGTTTCCCGATCACCTGGTCACCCATGCCGTGGTGAAGCGGGTGTATTGCGAACTCCGGGACCTCTTTCCCGAGGTGGCCCCGAAGCGACTGGCCTTCTTCACCCTGGCCGAGTCCGAGTCCGACGACGGGATCTTCACGCTCAAGATCTCGGCGGAAGAGGACATCGCCGTGGCGGTGGAGGCGTCGCCCCAGGACATGGAGCGGGCGTACCGGGCGCTCCACTGCTACGAGACGTACCTGGAGGTCATCGAGAAGGCCGATCCGCTGGGACGGGCCGGCTCCACCCTCTACTTCGAGCTCTTCGACGAGGCACCGCCGTCGCGGCTGGATTCGCTGTCCTGGGGGCTGGATTCGCCCTGAACGTCAGGGCGCCGGGTCGTCCAGGAAGGTGGTGACGGCGGACACCCACGCGGCTGGGGCCTCCAGATGGACGGTGTGGCCCACCTCGCGTACGGTGTGACGGCGGGCCCGGGGCAGTGCCTCGGCCATGCGGTCGGCCAGCTCCTCGAACTTCCGGTCCAGCCCTCCCGTGAGGAGAAGAACGGGCGCCGCCAGCTCCACCAGGTGGGGCCAGTACGACGGCTGGGTCCCCGTTCCCAGGGTACGGAGCGCCTGGGCCAGGGCATGGGGGTCCTGTCGGAGGCGGGATTCCCGGGCTCCGTTCAGCACCGGCTCCGGAAGCCGCTTCTGGGAGGCGAAGAGGGCGAGGTCCATCCAGAAGTCCACGAACGACGCGATTCCCCGCTCCTCCAGGCGGCGAGCCAACGTTTCGTCACGTGCGCGGCGGAGCTCCCGGGCCCGGGGCGTATCGAGCCCCGGCGACGCGCTCTCCAGCACCAGGCGCCGAACCCGCTCGGGGTGGGTCACGGCGCCGGCCAGGGCGATTCGTCCACCCATGGAGTATCCGATCCAGTCTGCGGAGGCTATTCCCTCCCGGTCCAGGAGGGCCACCAGGGCCTCCTGGACCCCTGGGAACCCGGAGCCGGTTGGACCCGCCGGGGTCGGCGAGACCCCGTGCCCCGGGAGATTCACCGCCAGCACGGTCCCCCGCCGGGTGAGCCCATCCAGGACAGGCGCAGGCCAGCTCCTGGCGGAGCCCGTGAAGCCGTGGAGAAGGAGGACGGGAGGTGCGCTGCCGGCACCCAGACGTCGGACCGTGAGGGTCAGGGGTGGTCGGTCCGGTGGAGGGTGACCGTCCGGGTGTAGTTGGCAGGATAGGTGCCGGCCTGGAGGAGGAGGGGCCGGAGGGTCCACCGGATGTGGAGCTGGTTGACGTCACCGCTGTCATCCCGGGTGAACCAGACGAACTCTTCGCGCTGGGCGGGATTGCGCCAGTGGCCCCGGAAGGTGTCGTAGTGCCAGTGCTCAAGCGTCAGCACCTGATCGTCATCGCCCCAGAAGGTGATGACCAGGTCGTCGCCCTCCAGCGTTACTTCGGCGTCGGCATAGAGGGAGTCATAGAAGGCACCGGTGAAGTCGGTGAGGGGGCCGGAAGGGGTGGTGCCTTCCTCCCGTGCGGCGTGAACCGAGTCCCGGGCTGCCATGGCGCGTTCGTAGGATGCCAGGTAGGAGTCCCGGAAGTTCCGGTCCCATGGGCGGTCCTCGATACCCAGGAAGCGGTCCATGATCCGGTTGGCCAGCGCGCCGGTGAACGAATTGAAGGTGTTGGTCACCACCACCAGGCCCAGCTCCTCTTCGGGGAGGAGCACCAGGGTGGTGTTCATCCCGTCCGTGGCGCCGCCATGCTGCGACATGCGGCGGCCCTCGTAGTGGCTGATGCGCCACCCCAGGCCGTAACTGGCGAGTCCTCCGGTGAGGCCGGCGTCGCCCAGGGCGTTCTGGGCCCGATGCATCTCCCGCACCACCCCGGGCGAAAGAAGGCGGATCCCATCCACCTCACCGGGACTTCCCAGGTGCATTCGCATCCAGGCGGTGAGCTGATCCACCGAGGAGTTGATGGAGGCCGAGGGTCCCACATTGTCGAAGTTACGCCGGGGGATGGGCACCACCTCGCCATGGATCTCCTGGTGTGGCCAGGCCGCGTTCTCGCCTTCGGCAATCCGGGTGATGGAGGTGTTGCTCCGGTCCATCCCCAGGGGGCGGAAGATGCGCTCCTCCATGAACTCATCCCAACTCTGGCCGGTGACGCTCCGCACCACCTCCCCGGCCACCATGTACATGACGTTGGAGTAGACGTAGCCATTCCGGAACGTCTGTTCGGGGCCCAGGTGCCGGATTCGGTCCATGAGCTCTGTGCGCTCCCGGGCCGGCAGCCACTGGATCCGGTTCCCGGTCATCCGGCCCACGCCCACTCGGTGGGTCAGGATGTCCCGCACCGTCACCGTTTCGGTCACGAAGGGGTTGTAGAGGCGGAAGTCGGGAAGGTGCTGGATGACCGGGTCGTCCCATTCCAACCGGCCCTCATCCACCAGGATGCCCAGGGCGGCGGCGGTAAAGGCCTTAGAGACGGAGGCGATGCCGAAGAGGGTATGCTGGTCGACCCTCCGCTCCTCGCCTGTCCGGAGGACCCCGTACCCACGGCTATGCACCACTTCATCCCGGTGCACCACCGCCACCGCCAGCCCCGGAATGCCCCACTCCGCCATTCCCGCTTCGATGAAGTCGTCCAGCCCCTGGAGGGGCGGCGTCTGGGCGTGCGACGGCATCGCCGCCGGAAGGAGGAGCGCCGCCAGCAGGACGGCGCCCCAACTCCGGCGGTGGAGGGGGCGGGAAGATGTCATGGAGCGGTCAGTTGGCTGGAGTGCCGTCAGTTGGCCGTGGTTCGGCTGCTGTAGAAGCGGAAGATCGCCGGGCGGTCCAGGTCAAAGCCGGTCACGTCGCCATGCATCTCGAACCGATTGGTGAGCCGGCCGGTGAACTGGCGGTTCTGACCCCGATAGTTCTGGAAGGTGAATGTGACCTGGCCTCCATCATTGGCACCGGCCGTCACCGTGCCGGTAATCTGACCGGTGGTTCCCCGCTCGCGCCAGCTACCGCCGAAGGTGCCGTCTGCGTTGGGATGCTCGAAGAAGACGCTCAGTCCACCCGTCTCGGCCTGCAGCGCCCCCATGCTGTCCCAGCTTCCGGCCAGGGAGACATCTCCCAGGTCGGTCACAGTGTCACAGGCGGCGAAAGCCAGCGCCACCAGGAGGGCCGTCAAGCCAAGAAGACTCTTCCGAATCATGTCCCACCATTCCTTCAAGAAGTGTAGTACGGGGGAA
>PWZC01000457.1 GCA_003567615.1 Gemmatimonadota bacterium
GGCGTCATCATCTCGGTGGGTACACCCCTGGACGTGGCCACCAAGCTGAACACCCTGCAGCGGCGTTCCCACCTTCCACTCCTGGTGGCGGCGGACCTGGAGACGGGCGCCGGGTTCCGGATGCGGGGAGCCGTGCACCTCCCTGGCCTCCACGACCTGGGGGGAGCCACCAACTTCCCGGCCCTCATGGCGGTGGGGGCCACCGACGATGCCTTCCTGGCCTACGAGATGGGGCGCATCACGGCGCTGGAGGCCCGGGCCGTGGGGATCCACGTCCCCTTCGCGCCGGTCCTGGATGTGAACTCGAATCCGGACAACCCCATCATCAACACCCGCTCCTTCGGGGAGGATCCGGACCGGGTGGGCGATCTGGGCGTCTGCTTCATCCGGGGGATGCAGGAACACGGGGCCATCGCCACGGGGAAGCACTTCCCCGGGCACGGCGACACGGAGACCGACTCGCACCTGGCCCTTCCGGTGATCCGCACCGACCGGGCCCGCCTGGAGGCGGTGGAACTCCCTCCCTTTCGACGTGCCGTGGAGGCGGGAATGGGCGCCCTCATGACGGCCCACATCGCCATTCCCGAACTCACCGGCGAGCCCTCCCTTCCGGCCACCCTTTCGCCGCGGGTCCTCACCGGCCTGCTCCGCGAGAGCTGGGGGTTCGGCGGACTGGTCTTCACCGACGCCATGGACATGAACGCCATCGACCGACTCTTCGGCCGCGGCGAGGCGTCGGTGCGGGCGGTGGAAGCGGGGGCCGATGTCCTCCTCATGCCCCCGAACCCGGGCGAGGCCATCCGGGCCGTCATGGAGGCCGTCCTGGCCGGCCGGATCCCCGAGTCCCGCATCGACGCTTCCGTGCGGCGGATCCTCTCCGCCAAGGCGGCCATGGGGCTCCACGAGCTTCGGACGGTGGATCTGGAAGAAGTCCATCGTACGGTGGGGATCCCCGATCACACCCGGGTGGCCCGGGAGATCGCGGACCGCTCCCTCACCCTCCTGCGGAACGAGGGCGGCGTGCTTCCCCTCCGGGGCACCGGTACGGCCCGGGTCCTGTCGGTGACCTACCGCCGGGGCAACGACCTCCTGGGAGGCCGCACCTTCGACGCCCGATTGCGGCGGACGTATTCCCGCCTGGAGACCCGCACCGTGGGCCGGGACACCGACGCCGAGGGGTACGACCGTCTCCTTGCGGAGGCCCGGGGCCATGACCTGGTGGTGGTCTCGCTCCACGTGGTAGCGGTGTCCTACGCCGGGAGCGTGGCGGTCCCGGACGAATTCGTGGACTTCGTCCAGGAGCTGGTGCGGGAAGGGATCCCCCACGTGGTGGTTTCCTTCGGAAATCCCTACCTCCTGCGCGAGTTTCCCGACGTTCGGGCCTACCTCCTGGCGTGGAGCGGCTCGGAGTGGAGCCAGGCGGCTGCGGCGGAGGCCCTCTTCGGGGAGATCCCCATCCAGGGGCGCACCCCCACCCGGATCCCGCCCCACGCCGGTATCGGAGACGGGATCCTCATGGGAACCCCTGTGACCGCGGGTAGGCCAGCGACCACCGCCTCTCCCATGGGTCTCGACGGAGGAAGCGCATGTCGTTGATGCGGCGCGGGACCCAGATCCGACCCCACACGCCCTGGACGCTGGGGGTCCTCCTGGCCACGGCCCTGCTGCCGGCGTGCGGGACGGCGGAGCCCGGCCTGCCCTCGCCGGAGCCCCCGGGCCCGGTGGGTACGCCATCGCTCCTGGCGGTGCCCGACGCCGACGGCGCCCGGTGGGTCGACCAGACGCTGGCCTCCCTGACCCTTCGGGAGGCTGTGGGACAGCTCGTCTTCCCCTGGATCAGCGGGGCATACGCCGCCGATGACGATCCGGAGCTCATGGAGGTGCTGGGGTGGGTCGAGGAGGAGGCCATCGGAGGCGTCGTCATCTCCATCGGCACGCCCCTGGCCTACGCCACCCGCCTGAACACCCTGCAGGCCCGGGCCTTCATCCCCCTCCTGGTGACCTCGGACTTCGAGCAGGGAGGGCCTGGCATGCGCATCGCCCATACCTACGCCCTTCCCACCCTCCTTCCCCAGGGAGGGGGCACCAGCTTCCCGCCCACCATGGGGTTCGGAGCCGTGGGCGATGCGGGGCTGGTGGAGCGCTTCGGCGAGGCCACGGCCCGGGAGGCGCGGGCGGTTGGAGTCCATGTCATCTTCTCACCGGTGATGGATGTGAACTCCAATCCCGAGAACCCCATCATCAACACCCGGGCCTTCGGTGAGGACCCGGAAGAGGTGGGGCGGCTGGGTGCGGCCTTCATCCGCGGGGCGCGGCGGGGCGGAGCCATGACCACAGCCAAGCACTTCCCCGGCCACGGTGACACCCGGGTGGACTCGCATCTGACCCTCCCGGAGATCGACGCCGACCGGGCGCGCCTGGACCGGGTCGAGCTCCCTCCCTTCCGGGCCGCCGTGGATGAGGGGGTCGATGGCGTCATGACGGCCCACGTGGCGGTCCCCGGGGTCCTGGGCCCCGGCGCGCCCCCGGCCACCCTGGCGCCGGAGTTCATGACGGGGATCCTGCGGGACGAGATGGCCTTCGACGGTCTCCTCTACACCGACGCGCTCCGCATGGGCGCCATCACCGAGCGGTACGGCGCCGGCGAGGCCGCGGTACTGGCCTTCGAGGCCGGCGCCGATGTCATCGTCATCCCGGCCAGCGTTCCCGGTGCCGTGGAGGCCTTGGTGACGGCGGTGGAGGAAGGGCGCATCTCCCGGGCGCGCCTGGATGCGTCGGTTCGGCGGATCCTGGAGGCCAAGGCGAGGGTGGGGCTTCACACCGACCGGTTCGTCCCCATGGCGGGGGTGACCCGGACCGTGGGGAGTCAGGCCCACGGTGCCCTGGCCGAGGAGGCGGCGGCGCGCTCCATGACCCTGGTCCGGGACCGGGACCTCCTCCTTCCCCCGGATCCATGGGAGCTGGATCGGGTCGTGTCCATCACCTGGGCCGGGGCCGAGGATCTGACGGCGGGGCGGGAGTTCGACGCCGTCCTGGGCGCCCTCCTCCCTGGGGCGGTGACGTCGCTTCGCACCGGACCCGCCACCGATGCGGCTGGGTGGGCCGAGGCGCTGGATCGGTCCAGGGGAGCGGACCGGGTGATCCTGGGGATCCACCTCCCGCCCCGGGCCGGCGCCGGATCGGTGGCACTCCCCGGGGAGCTCCGGGAGTTCGTGGCCCGCCTGGAGGGCGCCGTGCCGGTGGTGGTGGTGTCCTTCGGAAACCCCTACCTCCTCTCGGCCCTTCCGGACGTGGGCACCTACCTGGTGGCCTGGGGCGAGCGGGAGGTGAGTCAGCGTGCGGCGGCCCGGGCGGTGGCGGGGGCGGTGCCTGTGACCGGGCGACTTCCCATCTCCCTTCCTCCGGATCACCCCCGGGGCGACGGGATCGAACGGGCGGCCAACCCCGTCATGGCGGAGCGCATCGAGCGCCGGGGTGATGCCCTGGACGAGGCGGGACTCCTGCGCCACGACGATCCCACCCCTCCCGAGGGGGATACGGTGCGGGGGGGAGTCCCCCGGATGCCTCCTCCACCCCCACCGGCCGCCGGTCCGCCCATCCCCTTGGGCTGGCTGGAGCTGACCGTTTCGCCGCTGGAGTCCGATCCCCGGGCCTCGGGGATGGACCCGGCGGCGCTGGCCGAGTTGGATGCTCTCATCCACCGTGCCATCGCCGACTCGGTGGCGCCGGGGGTGGCGCTGGCCGTGGGGCGCCGGGGTCGTCTGGTGCGACTGCGGGGGTACGGAGCGCTGGACTGGGCTCCGGAGAGCGCGCCGGTCACCCCCCACAGCCTCTTCGACCTGGCCTCGCTCACCAAGACCGTGGCCACGACCACCGCAGTGGCCCTCCTGGCCCAGGAGGGCCGGTTGGAGCTGGACGACCCGGTGGTGCACCACCTTCCGGGGTTCGCCCGGACCGATCCACGGAAGGCGGAGGTGACCATCCGTGATCTCCTCCTCCACCGGAGCGGGTTCCCGCCCTTCCGGCGCTTCTTCGTGGAGATGGACGGAGAGGATGCGGTGCGGGAAGCGGTCTTCGATCTGACCCTGGATGCGGACCCGGGTACCGCCACCGTCTACTCGGACATCGGGTTCAAGACGCTGGCGTGGGTGGTGGAGGCCGTGGCGGGCCAGCGAGTGGACCGGTTCCTGGAGGCTCGGGTCTTCGGACCCCTGGGGATGACGGACACCCTCTTCAATCCGCCCGTGGGCCTGCACCCCCGCACCGCACCCACCGAGGTGGACCGGGAGCGACGCATGCGGCACATACGGGGAGAAGTGCACGACGAGAACGCCGGGATCCTGGGCGGTGTGGCGGGCCACGCGGGGCTCTTCTCCACCGCAGCGGACCTGGCGGTCTTCGTGGATCTGCTCGCCCGGGGCGGCGCGGTAGGCACCTGTGGTCACATTCCATCGTCCGGTGAGCCCTGCGCCCGGGCCCGGACCTCGGGTGTGGAGCTGCTCGGCCCCGACCTACTCACGGCCATGGCGGAGCGGGCCTCGGCGGAGTCGTCCCGGAGTCTGGGGTGGGATACGCCGTCGGGGCGTTCTTCGGCCGGTGACTTCTTCAGTGCCCGTTCCTTCGGCCACACCGGGTTCACCGGGACCTCCATCTGGATCGACCCGGAGCAGGAGGTCTGGGTGGTGCTTCTGACCAATCGGGTGAATCCCACCCGGGAGAATAGCCGCCAC